>NZ_JBQFVP010000006.1:0-286871 GCF_056539825.1 Ruegeria sp. B10 | reverse complement strand
GAATGTAAAGGGAAAAATGGCGGCCTTCGCTTACCCTGCGCTTACCCGAAGCGAGTGTTAGGCATGAGATCGCCTCGTAAGTCTTTGAAAAAATTGGTGCCCCCACACGGACTCGAACCGCGGACCTACTGATTACAAATCAGTTGCTCTACCAGCTGAGCTATAGGGGCACTTTTTCAACTTGGTCCTTCAGTGCAAAGCCAGATCTTTTTGTTCAGATCAAGCCACGAAAGGCTAAGTTTCAAAAGTTAGGGCGCTACCTTGAACATTTTGGTCTATGTTCGTTGGGCAACGGCCAACTGGATGAGCAGGCGTATATGGCAAAATTTTTTGGCCCGCAACCCGCTAATTTACTCAGTTTGCAACGTTGTTCATACACTCCGATTTTAACTGGAGGCAGCCAATGGAACCGTTGGCATCCTTCCGTCGTAGCTTGATCGCATCGGCTCGAAAAATATAGGCGTTCGCCAAAAAACGGATGCTTGGCTCAAAGCGCCAACACGAGGTTCGCAATTGCCGCAACGAGGATAGCTGTGAAGGTCAGGACCATCCCGATCTGGCGCAGAATCACGATCTGCGGGCTGCGGCCAAAGCCGTAGGCGTGCGACAAGCGACCGCCCAGCAGGCAGAGGCCCAACAGGTTCAGCATCAGCGCTCCGGCACCCTGAAGCTCGACCATGGTGATCAGCAGAAGGGCAAAGGGCGTGTATTCGATGAAGTTGGAGTGCGTCCGGATCACCTTGAGCATGTCCGGCTTGCCACCATCGCCATAGGAGACCTTGTCACTGCGGCGCTGGCTGATGACCAGGAAGCTCAGAACAATGTAAAGGATCGCCAGCAATGAGGCGTAGATTGGGGTGATGGACAGCATCGTGTTCCTCCTGAGTAGAAAAAGGCCGCCCGGTTCCCCGAGCGGCCCTTGTGCTTTCGAAAACTAAACTGGTTATTCCAGTTCGACCAGCAGGTCCTTTGCGTCAATTTGGCCGCCGGGCTGTACATGGACGGTAGCGACCACCGCGTCGCGTTCGGCGTGGATGCCGGTTTCCATCTTCATCGCCTCGATTGTCAGCAGGAGATCGCCTTCCTTGACTTCTTGGCCAGCGGTGACCGCAACAGTAGCCACAACACCCGGCATCGGCGCGCCGATGTGGTTGATATTTCCGACTTCGGCCTTCGGGCGGGCCTGCGTGGTGGCTGTCACAAGACGGTTGGGCACTCGAATGACGCGGGGCTGGCCGTTGAGTTCGAAGAACACTTTGACCTCGCCTTTCTCGTCGGTCTCACCGATCGCCTGACAGCGGATTTCCAGCGTCTTGCCCGGATCGATCTCAGCCGTAATCTCTTCGCCCGGCTCCATGCCGTAGAAGAAGGTACGGGTCGGCAGGGTGCGCACCGGACCATAGGTGCGGTGACGACCCATGTAGTCAAGGAACACCTTCGGATACATCAGGTAGCCGTTCAGATCCTCGTCATCGACCTCTTTGCCGTCCAGTTGCTTGGACAGGTCGGCGCGGGTGGCCTCCAGATCGACGGCGGGTACGTTCTTGCCCGGACGCTCGGTATTGGGGGCCTCATCCTTGAGGACCTTCTGAAGGATCGCAGGTGGGAAGCCGCCCGGAGGCTGCCCCAGATTGCCGCGCATCATGTCCACGACCGAGTCGGGGAAGGCCACATCTGTTGCTGGGCTTTCCACTTCTTCGCGTGTCAGGCCCTGGCTGACCATCATCAGTGCCATGTCACCGACAACCTTGGAGGACGGCGTGACCTTCACGATGTCACCGAACATCTGGTTCACATCAGCATAAGTCTGGGCGACCTCGTGCCAACGCTCTTCCAGCCCCAGTGAGCGCGCTTGCGCCTTGAGGTTGGTGAACTGACCGCCGGGCATCTCGTGCAGATACACCTCAGAGGCCGGGGCCTGCAGGCTGGATTCAAAGGCCGCGTACTGGCCACGCACAGCCTCGAAGTAATCGCTGATCTCACGGATCGACTTGATGTCCAGGCCGGTATCCCGCTCGGTATGGCGAAGCGCTTCGACCACGGTGCCCAGCGTCGCCTGAGACGTGTTGCCCGAGAAGCTGTCCATCGCGCAATCTACCGCGTCGACGCCCGCCTCGGACGCCGCCAGAATGGTGGCGCTGGCGATGCCTGCGGTGTCATGCGTGTGGAAGTGGATCGGCAGGCCGACCTCTTCCTTCAGCGCGCGGATCAGAATCTTGGCCGAGGCAGGTTTCAACAGACCTGCCATGTCTTTCAGGCCAAGAATATGCGCCCCTGCATCGCGCAGCTCTTTCGCCATGCCGACATAGTATTTCAGATCGTATTTCGAGCGATCCGGGTCCAGAATATCGCCAGTATAGCAAACAGTGCCTTCACAGATCTTGCCGCTTTCAACGACCGCATCCATCGCCACGCGCATGTTTTCAACCCAGTTGAGCGAGTCGAACACGCGGAACACATCAATCCCTTGCGAGGCCTGGCGCACGAACTCCTGCACCACATTGTCTGGGTAGTTGGTATAGCCAACGCCGTTAGCCCCGCGAAGCAGCATCTGCGTCATCAGGTTCGGCATCCCCTCGCGCAGGTCACGCAGGCGCTGCCACGGGCATTCCTGCAGGAAGCGGTAAGCGACGTCGAACGTCGCGCCGCCCCAGCATTCCACCGAGAACAGCTGCGGCAGGTTTGCGGCATAGCTGGGCGCGACCTTGATCATGTCGATCGAGCGCATCCGTGTCGCCAGCAACGACTGGTGACCATCCCGCATGGTGGTGTCGGTGATCAGTAGCTGGCGCTGGGCTTTCATCCAGTCGGCCACGGCCTGCGGGCCCTTTTGCTCCAGCAGGTTGCGGGTCCCCATCTGGGGTTCGGCTTTCTGGGCAGGAGCCTTGGCTTCTTTCAGATCGGCACGCGGCTCGGGGCGATCCTTAGTTTCGGGATGGCCGTTGACGGTGATATCCGCGATATAGGTCAGAACCTTGGTGCCCCGGTCGCGGCGCTTTTTAAAGGCGAACAGGTCCGGCGTCTCGTCGATGAACTTGGTGGTGTATTCATTCGACAGGAAGGTCGGGTGCTTTAGTAGGTTTTCCACGAAAGCGATGTTGGTAGAGACGCCGCGCACGCGGAATTCACGCAGGGCGCGATCCATCCGGGCAATCGCCTTTTCCGGTGTCGGCGCCCAAGCAGTGACCTTGGTCAGCAGCGAGTCGTAGTAGCGCGTGATTACGCCGCCCGCATAGGCGGTGCCGCCGTCCAGACGGATGCCCATACCTGTGGCCGAGCGATAGGCGGTGATGCGGCCATAGTCCGGGATGAAGTTGTTCAGCGGGTCTTCGGTGGTCACACGGGTCTGCAACGCGTGGCCGTTCAGGCGGATCTCATCCTGGTTGGCTTTGCCAGTTGCCTCGGCCAGCGTCTTACCCTCGGCGATCAGGATTTGAGCCTGCACGATGTCGATGCCGGTGACCTCTTCGGTGACCGTGTGCTCTACCTGAACGCGCGGGTTCACCTCGATGAAGTAGAACTTGCCGGTGTTCATATCCATCAGGAACTCGACGGTGCCCGCGCACTCATAGTTCACATGGGCGCAGATGCGGCGGCCCAGCTCACAAATCTCGGCGCGTTGATCTTCGGTCAGATACGGGGCAGGGGCGCGTTCAACGACCTTCTGGTTCCGGCGTTGGACCGAGCAGTCACGTTCATACAGGTGGTAGATCTCACCATGCTTGTCGCCAAGGATCTGAACCTCGACGTGACGGGCACGGGTGATCATCTTTTCCAGATAGCCTTCGCCATTGCCGAATGCGGCCTCGGCTTCGCGGCGGCCTTCCAAAACCTTCTCTTCCAGCTCATCCTCGGACAGGATCGGGCGCATGCCGCGTCCACCGCCGCCCCAGCTGGCCTTCAGCATCAATGGGTAGCCGATCTCGGCCGCCTCTTTCTTGATCGCGGCCATGTCATCGCCCAGAACTTCGGTGGCGGGAATAACCGGCACGTCGGCGGCAATGGCAACCTTGCGGGCACTGGCCTTGTCGCCGAGGGCGCGCATGGTTTCGGCCTTGGGGCCGATGAAAGTGATGCCGTTCTGAACGCAGGCATCCACGAAGTCCGGGTTCTCGGACAGCAGGCCGTAACCGGGGTGGATCGCGTCGGCCCCCGATTCCTTGGCGACGCGGATGATCTCGTCAATCGACAGATATGCCGCGACGGGGCCAAGACCTTCGCCAATGCGATAAGCTTCGTCCGCCTTGAAGCGGTGCAGGCCTAACTTGTCTTCTTCGGCAAAGACCGCAACGGTGCGTTTACCCATCTCGTTGGCTGCGCGCATCACGCGAATGGCAATCTCGCCGCGATTGGCGATCAGGATCTTCTTGAAATCGGTCATCTTGGGTCCCGGTCTTGGTGTTTCGGCCGTGTTCATAGGCGGAGAATACGCGCAGGTGTATCAGTGGTTCTGGGTATAACCGGCATGTTAACGCTCGCAAACGGCCATTGTTCGCGCGTTTCTTGTAGCGTTGCTGCGCCGCAGCATCAATCTTCGTGATGAATCGTCTTGATTTGCGTCAGCTCGGCAAGGCCCATCTGCCCCATATTTGCGAGCATATCCTGCCGTAACAGGTCAATCACATGAGCTGGCCCTTTGGAGCCAAGTGCTGCTAGCCCATACAAAAAGGCCCGTCCAAGCATGACGAAATCGGCCCCTTTGGACAAAGCGCGAAGGATGTCCAACCCGCCTTCGATGCCGCTGTCGAAGATCAGAGGCAGGCTGGTGACCCTGCGAATCTCCGGTAGAACTTCAATGCTGGCGGGGGCACCGTCAAATTGACGCCCGCCGTGGTTCGAGACCCAAAGCGCATCCACCCCGGCTTGTTCAAGCATTTCGGCATCGTCGGGGCGCATGATTCCCTTTATCACGAAGGGCCCATCCCATTGATCGCGCAACCGTTTGACGTACTCCATGTCCGGTGACGTCCGCAGCAAGTATCCGACATGGGCTGTTAGCGGCATCGATTTTGTGTTGTCGATGTACTTGTCCAACATGCGCATTTTGGGCATGCCCTGTCGCAGCATCCCAAACGCCCAAGCGGGGCGTCGCGCGACTTGGGCCAGCAATCTCGGCGTCAGCCTTGGCGGATGGGTCAGCCCTGAGCGTGTCTGACGCTCTCTGCGGGACGCGACAGGAACATCGGCCGTCAGGACCAACGTTTTAAATCCTGCCTTTCGGGCGCGGGCCAGAAAATCTGCCCGAATCTCCGGATCCCTAGGCGGGTAAAGCTGGAACCAGGCGTTTAGACCCAGGTGAGGGGCCAGATCTTCGGGGGATTGGCTGGCCACCGTTGACAATGTGTAGGGCAGAGAGGCCTGCGCAGCCGCACGCGCCAAAATGCCTTCTGCGTCCGGCCAGATCAGACCCGACATGCCGATAGGCGCGATTCCGAACGGAAGTGGGCAGTCCTGCCCCAGAAAGCGCTTGCTTGTGTCGTATTCCAGTTCACCTTTTAGAATCGCGGGGCGTAGTCGCACCGAGTCCAGTGCCGTTCGGTTTCGAAGCATGGCCGTTTCGGTCCCTGTTCCGCTTTCGGTATACTCCCAAACAAAATGCGGAAGCCGTCGTCGGGCGCGGCGCTTCAGGTCGGCGATGCCGGGATAGTTGCTGTGCAGGTCCATGGCGTTTGATCCGACCTGCACTGCGATTCGGCAAGGGGATCACGCCGCATCAGGCTTCTGTTTGAGCGATTTTGGCCCCGGACGTTCAGCCGTCGAGTCGGCAGGACCACTTGCCATGCGCACCTGATTTCGGCCGTTATCCTTGGCTGAATAGAGGGCATCATCGGCCGCTCGCATCAGGTCTTGCGGCATCGTCCCATGTGCAGGGTAATGCGCTACCCCGACCGAGATCGTAATCCGCGGCAGGGACTTGTCGCCATATCTGACCGACACCGCCTCGACTGCCTGACGCAGAGTTTCAGCCCGCGTCACGGCATCATCCGGCGTGTTGTCGGGGAGAATTAGCATGAATTCCTCGCCACCGATACGACAGGCGATTTCGTCCCTGTCGCACCCCTGTTCCAAGGCGGCGCCCACGGCGCGCAGAACCATGTCACCCGCGTCATGCCCATGCGTGTCGTTGAACTTCTTGAAATGATCCACATCCACCGCGATCAGGCTGAGCGGCGCACCGGTCTGCTGGCTGCGACTGATTTCCCGGCGGAGGCCGTCGGTCATGTGGCGTCGATTGAACAATCCTGTCAGAGGATCGCGCACGGACTGGTCATGCAATTGATCGCGCATCCGCACATTGGCAATCGCCATGCTGATCTGTTCCGCACAAAGCTGCGCCAGTTTCTTGCTGGCGTGAAAGGCCTCACACTTCCCCTCGTGCGCGCGCAGGTGCAACAGACCGACCGTTTCGCCATGAGCGAGAATCGGAAAACAGAAATAGGCCCGCCCGTCATGGGGTTCGGCATGCTCGCAGACAAAATCAATCTCCGACGCCCCGAATTCATAGGTCCGTCCGCGGCGCAGGCCCCAGCACCCCTCGGGGTGAATATGCGCCTTGTGGGTGCCGCCATTCCAGCTGGCGCATCCGTCCAGAACATCGCGCGAGTTGGAATAGACATAAACGCTGCCCTCAGCCTCGGGCAGGATATGCGTCATGAAACGTGAGACCATGTCGAACAGCTCGTCCAGCGAGCGGCTGGATTGCAGCCATTCATTCAACTCGCCTAGCAGCCGCACTTCGCGCGCGAGGCGCAGTTGGTCGTCCATCAGCTCTCGTTCTTTCTGCGCACGCACGCGCAGCACGCCCAATTGCCGACGATTATTGCGATGCACGATCAGGATCACTGCCGTCAACGCCAGCAGGACCACCGCACTGATCGCAATCAGCGACATTTGAACCCGATCAATGAACAGGTTCCTCACATCCGTGATGTCGGAATAGAACTCAATCGCGCCGAGGAATTTTCCGCTTTGAATCACAGGCGTATATATTTCGGCCACGTGGCGGGTGTTGCTGTCCAGATTCTCCAACTGGTCGGCGTTTAGCGAGTCCACCTCGGCGATGGGCTTTTCCTCATGCTTGTAGAACAGGTTGCCCATGGCCACCACGTCCTTGAAATACGGTTTGGTATTCACCGAGCCGACATCGCCGTCCCGCGTGGACCAGAAAACCTCACCCGAGGAATCGAACAGTTTGAAGCGATAGATATCCGAGGTTTCAGGCAGCAAGCTTAGAAAAGCCTCATCATGTTGGCTGAGGATATGCCGTTCGAAACTGGTCTTGACGTCAAAAAGCTGGCTTTCCACCTTCTTTTCAAGGCGTAGGGCGTGATGGCGCAGATCCGATTCCAGCATGCGGTCCACAAGAGGGGCGGGCAGTGTATATATCCCCCAACAAGCCAAAGCTGTCAGAGCGATCAGCGTTGCCGTGCTGACAAAGACCTTCAGCTTGCCCATAAGGCGTGCTTTTGCTGTCTGTTCCATACCCGCGTTCTCCCACAAAGTGCAGAGCAGCATCGGCAAGAGGTTTTGACAGAGTGTTAACTTCCTTGCATGTGGGGGTGTGAAAATGATTAAGATTTGTATGATCCCGCAGGAAAATTCACGCGAACAAGCCGTGAACAAACCCTTTTCCTTTTGGCCCATCCAGCGTAGTTTGTCGATATGAGCAGTTTTGACGAAATGGACGCCTTCGAGGGCGCATCGCTATCAGCACGGGCCATGCCAGGGCGACCTATCCCCGCGCGGTCCTTGTCTTATCTGGACGACCTCAATTCCGCGCAGCGCGAAGCTGTTGAGAAGCTAGACGGTCCGGTGCTGATGTTGGCCGGGGCCGGAACAGGCAAGACCAAGGCTCTGACCACGCGCATTGCGCATCTTCTGACCACTGCTAATGCGCGTCCGAATGAGATTCTAGCTGTGACCTTTACCAACAAGGCCGCGCGCGAGATGAAAGAGCGGGTGGGCCGTCTTCTTGGTCAGCCCGCCGAAGGGATGCCATGGTTGGGAACCTTCCACGCGATCTGCGTAAAGCTGCTGCGTCGCCACGCGGAGCTAGTCGATCTGAAGTCAAATTTCACCATTTTGGACAGTGATGATCAGCTGCGTTTGCTCAAGCAACTGGTGCAGGCTGCGAACATAGATGACAAGCGCTGGCCTGCGCGGATGCTGGCCGGAATCATCGACGACTGGAAGAACCGCGCTTTGACGCCTGACAAAGTGCCGGTCGCGGATGCCGGGGCCTATAACAACAAGGGTGTGGAGCTATACGCCCAGTACCAGACCCGCCTGCGCGAGTTGAATGCGGTGGATTTCGGTGACCTGCTGCTGCACATGGTCACGATTTTCCAAACCCATCAGGACGTGTTGGAGCAATACCAGCGCTGGTTCCGCTACATCCTCGTGGATGAGTATCAGGATACCAACGTCGCCCAGTACCTCTGGTTGCGTCTGCTGGCCGGAGGGCACAAGAACATCTGTTGCGTGGGCGATGATGACCAGTCGATCTATGGCTGGCGCGGCGCCGAGGTGGGCAACATCCTGCGGTTCGAAAAGGACTTTCCCGGCGCCTTTGTGGTGCGGTTAGAGCAGAATTACCGCTCGACGCCTCACATTCTGGCGGCTGCGTCAAATGTGATCCGTGGCAATGAAGGCCGTCTGGGCAAGGAGCTTTGGACAGCCGCGCTAGAAGGCGAAGAGGTCCGACTAATTGGCCACTGGGACGGAGAAGAGGAGGCGCGTTGGATCGGTGAGCAGATCGAAGACCTTGTTGATGGCAGTTCGCCTGTTGCTAAGCGAAGGCGAGACTCTCGATCCGATCAGATGATGAGTGAGGTAGAGCGTCTTGACGAATTGGGTGCACTACGTGGGCTTAATAGCAGAGAGCAAGTGCTTGACCAGTTAAAGGAGCACGAAAGCTACTTTGCGGAAGAAGGTTTTTGGGCAAAAAAACGCAACCAGGACCTAGTTTGGGAACTATCAATGAGGCAGCAAGAAGGGCTGTCTTTGGAAGTTCCTTTCCAAAAGTTTAACCTCGACGAGATCGCCATTCTGGTCCGCGCCTCACACCAGATGCGCGCGTTTGAGGATCGGTTTCTGACGATTGGTTTGCCTTACAAGGTGATCGGCGGCCCTCGGTTCTACGAGCGGATGGAGATTCGCGATGCCATGGCCTATTTCCGGTTGGTGGTCAGCCCTGAGGACGATCTGGCGTTCGAGCGGATCGTGAACACACCCAAACGCGGTCTTGGCGACAAGGCGCAGCAGACGATTCAGGTTGTGGCGCGTCAGAACGGGGTATCTCTGGTCGAAGGGGCGCGGATTGCGGTTGAGAACCAGTTGATCAAGGGTAAGGGTGGCAAGGCTCTGCGCGAATTGATCGACGGTTTGGCGCGGTGGAATGCGCTGACGCGGGGGCCTCGGATCGAGGTCGATGACGACTCGGTCATTGACGATGGGGTGTCGCCCATTCGCTATGGTGCGCCGGAGCACACGCATATCGAGCTGGCGCAGATCATCTTGGACGAATCCGGCTATACCGGGCACTGGCAGAACGACAAGACGCCTGAAGCGCCGGGCCGGTTGGAAAACCTCAAGGAACTGGTGAATCAGCTGGACAATTTCGAGAATCTGCAAGGGTTTTTGGAGCATGTCAGTCTGGTGATGGACAATGAACAAGAGGGCGACGGGGCGAAGGTTTCGATCATGACCTTGCACGCGGCCAAGGGGTTGGAGTTTCCTGCCGTGTTCCTGCCGGGGTGGGAGGACGGTTTGTTCCCTTCGCAACGCTCCATGGACGAATCGGGCCTCAAAGGCCTCGAGGAAGAGCGGCGTCTAGCATATGTGGGCATTACCCGCGCTGAGGAGGTCTGCACGATTTCTTTCGCAGCCAATCGACGGGTGTTCGGGCAATGGCAAAACGCGATGCCATCACGGTTCATCGACGAATTGCCTGAGGACCATGTGGAAGTTCTGACGCCTCCGGGGCTGTATGGCGGCGGGCAACCAGCCGCGACAATCGAAACCCGCGCGGCTGAGGCGAATGTCTATAACTCCCCGGGCTGGAAGCGGATGCAGGCGCGGCAGGGCCAGTATGGGATGTCCCAGCCGAAAGAAAGCCGGAATACGGTGATTGATGCCACGGCCATTGCCAGCTTCACCTTGGGTGAGCGGGTGTTTCACCAGAAATTCGGCTATGGCGCGGTTACCGGCATCGAAGGCGACAAGGTCGAGGTCGATTTCGACAAAGCAGGCGTGAAAAAGGTTGTTTCCCGTTTCCTGACCGCCAAAGACGACGTTCCGTTCTGACATTTAGAGGCCTTCGACCAGCACCAGATTGGCCGTCGCTGTCTTGCGTCTGATCTTGGCCAACTCGATATAGTCCGGGTCGTCTTTCCACGCCCGGGCCGCGGCCATGTCCGGAAACTCCATCAGCACGATGCCTTCTTCGGCCCAACTGCCTTCGACAATCTCTACGGGTTTTGAAGAAATGGTCAGCAGGCGCCCACCGTGCCGGTCAAAGATGGGCATGAAGCCTTCAAGATATTTCTGATACCCGTCCGGGTCATGAATGGAAATCTGAGCGATGAAATAGGCGGCCATGACGCACTCCTGAATAATCGTAACTGCGCCGATCTTATTCCGTTTGCCCAAAAAGCAAAAACGGCGGTTTCCCAGGGAGGAGGAAGGGAAACCGCCGTTCTTTTCTACATCAGGGCAGGGAGGAGGAGAGCCCCGATGTATCCGAACCCGGGTTTGAGCCCGGTATGAGGAAGACGCGGCGACGTCAGGGAGGAGGAAGACGTCACCGCGCGCTTTCAACACCGGGCAGGGAGGAGGAGAGCCCGGTGTGTCTTGGTCCGGCGTTGCGAGGCCGGTATTTGGTGCGGCGACGTCAGGGAGGAGGAGAGACGCCGCCGCTGATTACAGACCCTAAAGGGAGGAGGAAGGGTCTGATCTCGTGTATTCCTGTGCGCTTAGCGCGCTGTGAAGTCGTTTGCCGCCTGACGGGCCAGGCCGCGGATCATTGCACGGCTCAGGCCGAGATCGGCCAGCTCGCGGTTCGACAGCGCGGACAGCTCACTTACCGTCTGGCGGTACAGGCGGTAGCGGGCAAAACGTGTCTTTGCGGCCTCGATCATGGTGGTGATACCGCCAAATTGAGTGCCTTTAAGTGCCGGTGTGTTTGTTGCCATTGCCATCTTGTTATTCCGTTCATTCTTGTCTTGCTGACCGGTGCCAGCGTTTGCTTGAGGATGAAAATAAGTGAATGCTGCGATTGCACAATAGCCCGCAACGTCAATGCTGCTATGCAGCAAATGCATGGATATCAGAGCCTTGTCAGTCGCGGTTTGAAATCACCCATGATTTTTTGGGGTTTGCGGTACCTTGGGCGCCAAGTCTTGGTCGAGCAAAGATTCCGTCTCATCATTCGACTTGCCCGGAGTTTGAGCGCAGCTGCGAAAGTTTGTGCGTTTGATGGACGCTTTGTTTCAACTCGATCACGGGAAAGCGATCTTAGATCGTGGCTTGGGAATTCGTGGGAGCAGATCAAAGCGGCCAAATTCCACGCGGTTTCCTTTTGTGTGATTCTTTGCTTTTTGCGTTGCTGACGGGTCTCAGCCGGCATTTAATCCAAGAACTCGAAATTTTTTTTGGGAAATCATGGGTGATCGCGGGAGGTTCATGAGTTCACCATATCTAGCGATTGAATGACTTTTGATGTCGATATGAAGTGTATTGGTTCTGAAATTGGCTCAAAATTCACCTTGTTTTTATAACCCGTATTAGGCAGCGCCCAAAAATTCCTGTTGATTTCCATGAATTCCCATGTCATCCCTAATGCATCCGATGAGGACGAGGCAGCAGGGGCAGCAAACGACCCCAACCAAAAATAATCAGGTTTCATACAGGCATCTCGCTTTCATCACTCAAGAGATCCGGCGCGCGGGCGAGCAGACATCCCCCCAGGTGGCGCGTGCAGCTGGACATCCCGCAAAGCGGGCCAATGCGGCGGGTTGATCAGTGGCAGCAGATCAACCCGCCGTTTTTCATCCGGGGGGAACGTGAAATTCAAGTGGGGCGCAAGCGAAAGGGACAGTCGTCTTGGCGCGCAGGTTTAGAGGTGAAAGCCACCATAAGGTGGACACGAAGGGCAGGGTCTCGATCCCGGCCTCTTTTCGCCGTGTGCTTGAATCGTCTGACCCCAATTGGCAGCCCGGTGACAATCCTGAGCTTGTGATTGTCTATGGTGACCACCGCCGCAAATACCTTGAATGCTATACTATGCAGGCGATTGATGAGGTCGACGACAAGATCGACGCTCTGCCGCGTGGCTCGATGGAGCGTAAGATGCTTCAGCGTATGTTCCACGGCCAGTCCTTTCCCACCAATGTGGATGAAACCGGGCGTTTGGTTTTGCCAGCCAAGCTGCGCAACAAGATCGACCTGGAGAATGAGGCCTTCTTCATAGCCGCCGGTGACACCTTCCAGATCTGGAAGCCCGAGACCTATGAGGTCGAGGAACTGGCCAAGGCCGAGGAATGGATGGACGATCTGCCGGATGATTTCGACCCGATGGTCTATCTCGATGGCGTTGGGGACGCGTAACGGCATGTCCGGCGCGATCTCCTCATCTTCTAACCCACATATTCCTGTCCTGCTGCGCCCTTTGCTGGCGGCGGTGTCTCCGGCGGCGGGTACTTGGCTGGACGGCACGTTCGGCGCGGGCGGCTATACAAGGGGTCTTCTTGAGGCCGGGGCCGAGAAAGTGATCGGCGTGGATCGCGATCCGCTGGCGTTTGAAATGGCCGCAGACTGGGCAGGCGACTATGGCGACCGGCTGGTGATGCAGCCCGGTGTATTCTCTCGCATGGATGAATATGCGCAGGATCTTGATGGGGTTGTGCTGGACCTCGGGGTTTCGTCCATGCAGCTGGATCTGGCTGAGCGCGGCTTTTCTTTCATGAAAGACGGCCCGCTCGACATGCGCATGAGCCAGGAGGGCGAAAGCGCCGCCGATCTGGTCAACACCGCGACCGAGGCGCAATTGGCTGACATCCTGTTCCACTACGGTGAGGAGCGTGCAAGTCGGCGTATCGCCAAGGCAATTGTCAAAGCGCGCGCCGAGGAACCCATCACCACGACCTTGCGTCTGGCCGAGATTATCGAATCCTGTCTGCCGCGCCCCAAGCCGGGGCAATCGCATCCTGCGACGCGCAGTTTTCAGGGCCTGCGGATTGCGGTGAACGCCGAATATGATGAGCTGTTTCAGGGCCTTATGGCCGCCGAGCGGGCCTTGAAGCCTGGTGGGCAACTGGCTGTTGTGACCTTCCATTCCATCGAAGACCGCATGGTTAAACGGTTCTTCCAGTCTCGGGCTGGTAAGACGGGTCGCGCTAACCGCTATGCGCCCGAAATGGAACAGGAACTGCCGCAATTTACGCTCAAAACACGCAAGGCCGTCGGGCCGGATGAGCAGGAATTGCAGGAAAACCCGCGTGCGCGCTCGGCCAAGCTGCGTGTCGCGATCCGTACCGAGGCTCCGGCGGGGGAAATTGAGGCTCGCGCCATTGGGATGCCGCAACTTGGGGGAAGGGCAAGATGAAGAGTATTCTGTATGTGTTGACAGCTCTGTCCGTGTTCGGATTGGCCTTGTGGGCCTATCAGGAGAATTACCGGACCCAGCAAGTTGTTAAAGAAATGCAGGCCCTTCAGGGTGAGATCGGCTTGGCGCAGGTTAAGCTGGCGGTACTGAATGCCGAATGGGCCTATCTGAACCGCCCCGATCGTCTGCGTGAGCTGGCTGATTTGAACTTCGAACGCATGGGCCTGCTGCCTTTGCGGGCCGAGCAATTCGGACGTGCGGATCAAATCGCCTATGCCGAGGACCCCGACCTGCCCGTGGTTGACCCGATCGAGCTGCAGGCGATCACGGATATTCAGGCTTTGGGTGAGGTGCAGATTCCATGACCCGTACACCCCTGCGCCCTCTGGCCCGCGTTCTGGATGCCCGCGCGAAGGGCGAAAACCCAAAGGTCATCGAGCGCGAGAATATCCGCCAACGCCATGAAAAGATGAAAGACCGCGCTCGTGCTCGTGCCGAGGGGCGTCTTTTGGTTTTGGGCCTGTTCTTCTTTTGCGCCTTCTCGGTTGTGGGTGTCCGCATGGGCATGCTGGCCACATCCGAGGCGCAAGAGCCGCTGGCCAGTGCACCCGGTGCTTCGATTGCCATGCAGCGTGCTAATATCGTTGATCGCGAAGGGCGTATACTGGCGACCAATCTGGATACCTACTCAGTCTACGCCCAACCGCCTTTGATGATTGATCCGATTGCGGTAGCTGATCAGCTGGTCGCGATTTTCCCGGATCTCGACAAAGAGCGTCTGGTCAAGGACTTCACCGGCAAGCGCAAGTTCCTGTGGATCAAGAAACGCATCTCGCCCGAGCAGAAACAGGCAGTGCATGACATAGGCGATCCCGGCATCCTGTTCGGCCCTCGTGAAATGCGCCTCTATCCGAATGGCAAGCTGGCGGCGCATATTCTTGGTGGTTCGGGTTTTGGCCGCGAAGGTGTGAGTGCAGCCGAGGTGATCGGCGTCGCTGGTGTCGAGAAGGAGTTCGACGACTACTTGCGCGACCCGGCTAACGGTAACAAACCGCTGCAACTATCGCTGGACCTGACCATTCAGGCAGCGGTCGAGCAGGTGCTGTATGGCGGGATGAAGATCATGAACGCCAAGGGCGCCTCGGCGGTTCTGATGAATGCGCATACGGGCGAGGTGATCTCGGCCGCGTCTCTGCCGTCGTTTGACCCCAACGACCGTCCGCGCCCGCCGACCTCGGGCTTTGATCCATCTGATAGCCCTCTGTTCAATCGCTATGTGCAGGGTGTCTATGAGCTTGGATCGGTCTTCAAAATCTTTACCGCCGCACAGGCTGTGCAGCTTGGATTGGTGAACTCCGATACCATCATCGACACCTCCGGTCCGATGAAGATCGGCCGTTTCCCAATTGGTGAGTTCAACGGCAAGAACTATGGTAAGATCAGCGTAGCGGATGTGATCGTCCACAGCTCGAACCGCGGGACTGGACGGTTGGCTTTGCAAATCGGTTCGAAACGCCAGCAAAGCTTTCTGGAAACGCTGGGCATGTTCGAACCCACCCCGTTCGAGATTGTCGAAGCCGCAGGCGGTGCACCCCTCAAGCCCAAGAAATGGGGTGAGTTGAGCACAGTCACCATCTCTTACGGCCACGGTCTGTCGACCAGCCCGATGCATCTGGCGGCAGGGTATGCGGCGATTGCCAATGGCGGGCACTATGTCAGCCCCACGATCCTGCGCCGCAATGGCCCTCAATACGGGCCCCGTGTGATGTCGGAAAACACCGCGCAACAGGCGCAGAAGATGCTGCGCAAAGTGGTGACGGACGGCACGGCGAGCTTTGCTGAGGTCAAAGGTTATGATGTGGCGGGCAAGACCGGCACTGCCGATAAGCCCAAACCGCGTGGCGGGTACTATGATGACAAGGTGATCGCCACCTTCGCCACCATCTTCCCGGCTTACGACCCGAAATATGTGCTGATCGTCACTTTGGACGAACCCTCCATTCTGGCCTATGGCGAAAAGCGTCGCACGGCAGGTTGGACTGCGGTGCCCGTTGCGGCTGAGTTGATCGGCCGTGTCGCGCCCTTGTTGGGCCTGCGACCCCGGCTTGAGCCTGAGGCGAGCGCTGCTATAACCCTGACCTCGAATTAGGGTGCCAGAGAACAGGTGGGTCATGGGCGCAAGAACAAAGAAACTCAGCCAACTGGCCCTGACAGCACGCGGAGGGGCGAATCCCGACATCACCGGATTGGCCGTCGATAGCCGCGAGGTCAAAGACGGTTTCCTATTCGCAGCGCTTCCCGGTACGCGCGTCCATGGCGGTGAGTTTATCCAATTCGCCCTGCGCATGGGGGCCGCCGCCATTCTGACCGATGCCGAAGGCGCGCAGATCGCCGAGGCCGAACTGGCCGCATCCGACGCCGCGTTGATCGTGGTTGAAGACCCGCGTCAGGCACTGGCCGGGTCAGCCGCGCTTTGGTTCGGTGCGCAACCGCAGACGATTGTTGCGGTCACTGGGACCAATGGCAAAACCTCGGTCGCCACATTTGTCCGCCAGATCTGGGCTGAGCTCGGCCACGCTGCCGTCAATCTCGGCACCACCGGGGTCGAAGGCGCATGGACGGCGCCGCTGGCCCATACCACGCCCGAACCGATCACTCTGCATCGCTGTCTGTCCGAGGCCGCCGAGAATGGCGCAACCCATGCGGCGATGGAGGCGTCCTCGCATGGATTGGAACAGCGTCGTCTTGACGGAGTGTATCTTGCCGCTGCGGGTTTCTCGAACTTCACGCAGGATCATCTGGACTATCACGAGACGTTCGAGGCCTATTTCGCAGCCAAAATGGGTTTGTTCGACCGGGTATTGCCTGAGGACGGCACCGCAGTCATCAACCTGAGCGACCCGAAGGGTGCGCAGGTGCGCAAGATTGCTGAAGCGCGGGGGCAGTCTGTGCTGACCGTCGGGCTGGGCGAGGCCGACCTGTGTCTGATGAACCAGCGGTTTGACTCGACCGGGCAGGATTTGCGGTTCTCGTGGCAGGGCAAGACCTTCCAGACGCGCCTGAACTTGATCGGAGGGTTCCAGGCCGAAAACATCCTGCTGGCCTGTGGGCTGGTTATCGCTGCAGGTGACGACCCTGAGCGGGTGTTCGAGACCCTGCCGCATCTGACAACGGTCCGGGGCCGCATGCAACTGGCCGCAACCCGCGACAATGGCGCGGCGGTTTTTGTGGACTATGCCCACACGCCGGATGCAGTCGCAACGGCTTTGAAAGCGCTGCGCCCGCATGTGATGGGACGTCTGATCGCGATCGTTGGTGCAGGCGGAGATCGCGACGCAACCAAGCGCCCGCTGATGGGAAAGGCCGCCGCCAACCACGCGGATATCGTCTTTGTCACTGACGACAACCCGCGCAGCGAAGACCCGGCCTCTATCCGCGCCGCCGTGATGGACGGTGCGCCAGAGGCGACCGAAGTAGGTGATCGCGCCGAGGCTATTCTGCGGGGTATTGACGCTTTGCAACCCGGCGACGCGCTGCTGATTGCAGGCAAAGGCCATGAAACAGGTCAGATCGTAGGTGATCAGGTGCTACCTTTTGATGATGTGGAACAAGCGAGCATTTCCGTGGCTGCCCTAGACGGGAGGGTCGCATGACACTCTGGACTGCGGCAGAGGCCGCCGCCGCGACCGGAGGGCGCGCCACCAGTGATTGGGCTGTGGATGGCGTGTCGATTGATACGCGGACTTTGCAACCGGGCGACCTGTTTGTCGCGTTGAAGGCCGCGCGCGACGGCCATGATTTTGTAGCTCAGGCGCTGGAGGAGGGCGCTGGCGCCGCCTTGGTGTCGTATATCCCTGAAGGGGTGTCCGAAGATGCGCCTTTGCTGATTGTGGACGATGTGCAATCCGGGCTGGAAGCACTCGGACAGGCCGCCCGCGCCCGGACCGAGGCACGCGTTGTGGGCGTGACAGGGAGTGTTGGCAAGACCTCGACCAAAGAGATGTTGGCCACCATTCTGGAAACGCAGGGCAAAACCCATGCCAGTGTCGCCAGCTATAACAATCATTGGGGTGTTCCACTGACGCTCGCGCGGATGCCGCAAGACACTGAATTCGCGGTGATTGAGATCGGGATGAACCATCCGGGCGAGATTGCCCCTCTAGCCCGTCAGGCGCGCCCGCATGTGGGCTTGGTGACAACGGTTGCAGCTGTGCACCTCGAAGCGTTCGAGTCCGTTGCCGGTATCGCCCATGAGAAAGCGGCGATCTTTGAGGGGTTGGAGCCCGGTGGTGCAGCCATCGTGAACGCTGATATCGAACATGCGGGTATTTTGCGCCAGGCAGCACAAAACCTTGGCGCTGGAATCGTTGAGTTCGGTCGGCAAGCTGCAGATTACAAGCTGACCGAAGTGACTGCCGGGTCCGAAACCGTTCAAGCACGGGCTGAAGTTGGTGACACTGTGTTTGCCTTCGACGTCCAATCGGCAGGCATGCATTTTGCAATGAATGCGCTGGGCGCGTTGGCTGCCTGTGTGGAGATGGGTGTCGACCTGGATCAGGCAATAGACGGCCTGCGCCAATGGTCTCCAGTCAAAGGGCGCGGGGTTCGGGAGACTCTGCCGCTGGCGAGTGGCGGTCAGATCGAGCTGCTGGATGACAGCTACAATGCGAACCCAACCTCGATGGAGGCTGCGCTGGACGTCTTGGCCGCTTCGAACGGAACGCGCCGTATCGCCTTTTTGGGCGACATGAAGGAGTTGGGCGCGCAAAAGGTGGCAATGCATGCAGGCATGGCCGAGGTCAGCGCGATGGCGCAGGTCGATCAGGTTCACTGTATTGGGCCGTTGATGAAAGCAATGCACGAGGCTTTGCCGGATACAAAGAGGGGCCTGTGGTTCGAAACCAGCGCCGAGATGGCGGAACACCTGCCGGAATTGATCGAAAGTGGCGATACCGTGCTGGCGAAAGGCTCGCTCAGCATGGCTTTGGCCCGGATTGTTGACGGTCTGCGGAAAATGGGGCAAGGGGGCGCGCTTGACGGGTAACGCGCCCGTGCGCCTCGTGTGAGAAAGGTACTGTAATGCTGTATTGGTTGACCGCCCTGTCGGACGGAGGGGATTTCTGGAACCTCTTCCGCTATATCACGTTCCGCGCGGGTGGGGCCTTTTTGACGGCGCTGATCTTTGGGTTTTTGTTTGGCAAACCTCTGATCAACGTGTTGCGCCGCAAGCAGGGCAAAGGTCAGCCGATCCGTGATGACGGTCCCGAGGGGCATTTCTCCAAAGCCGGAACGCCCACCATGGGTGGCTTGCTGATCGTAGGCGCGCTGGTGACGTCAACGCTGCTTTGGGCGCGCTGGGACAATCCTTACGTTTGGATGGTGCTGTTCGTGACGCTGGCTTACGCGGCGATCGGGTTCGCCGATGACTATGCCAAGGTGTCCAAGCAGAACACCAAAGGCGTATCGGGTAAAATGCGCTTGGCACTGGGTATCATCATCGCCGTGTTGGCCGCCTTCTGGGCGTCTTTGCATCATCCAGAGGCTTTGCAGAACCAACTGGCGGTACCGATTTTCAAGGATACGCTTGTCAATCTAGGAATCCTCTACATCCCGTTTGCCGTTATCGTGATTGTGGGTTCTGCCAATGCCGTGAACCTGACCGATGGGCTTGACGGTTTGGCGATCATGCCCGCGATGATTGCCGCTACGACTCTGGGAATCATCGCTTATGCGGTGGGTCGTGTCGACTTCACCGAGTATCTGGATGTGCACTACGTACCCGGAACGGGCGAGATTTTGATCTTCACTTCGGCGCTGTTTGGCGGTGGTCTTGGGTTCCTGTGGTATAACGCACCGCCTGCGGCTGTGTTCATGGGCGATACCGGGTCGCTGGCCTTGGGCGGTGCACTGGGCGCGATTGCCGTGGCGACCAAGCACGAGTTGGTGCTGGCCGTGGTTGGCGGCCTGTTTGTGGTCGAGGCGCTGAGTGTGATCATTCAGGTTCTCTATTTCAAGCGCACCGGTAAGCGCGTGTTCCTGATGGCTCCGATCCATCATCACTATGAGAAGAAAGGCTGGGCGGAACCCACCATCGTGATCCGGTTCTGGATCATTTCGCTGATCCTCGCGATGATCGGTTTGGCGACACTGAAAGTCCGATAGCCCTCCCGCCAGGTTCAGAGGGCCTGCGGCCCTCTTGCCACCTGTTGGGCCCGGCTCGCGCTGGCGCGCGAGCCTGAAAGCGCCCTTGCCATATGGATTTTCTTCGGTGCAGTGTGGCTCGCATTCAAGTTGAAAGAAGGGGGGCGGCATGATCCCGGTCAAAGGTTTCTCAGGGCAGAAGGTCGCCGTTTTAGGCCTTGGTCGGTCGGGTTTGGCGACCGCGCGTGCGTTGCGTGCCGGTGGGGCGGAGGCGATCTGCTGGGATGACAATCCTGCCGCGCGCGAGACTGCTGAAGGGGAGGGGTTTCAATGCCTCGATCTGCGGCGCCACGGGGCGTTTGATGATATCGCCACGCTGATCGTCTCGCCCGGTATTCCGCATCTTTACCCTCAACCGAACCCGATTGTCGCAGCCGCGTTGGAGGCCGGGGTACCAGTGGACAACGATATCGGCCTGTTCTTTAGATCCTTTGCGGGGTCTGAGTGGAACAACTACGACATGCCGCCGCGCGTGATCGCGGTGACCGGGTCGAACGGCAAATCGACCACGGCGGCCCTGATCCATCACATCCTAACTGAAACTGGGCGTGAGGCGCAGTTGGCGGGCAATATCGGGCGCGGCGTGTTGGATATCGACCCCGGCGGCGATGGATCGGTCGTCGTGCTGGAGCTATCGAGCTATCAGACCGAGCTGGCCCGCGCATTGACGCCTGATGTAGCTGTTTTCACGAACCTGTCGCCGGACCATCTGGATCGCCACGGTGGAATGGGTGGGTATTTCGCCGCCAAGAGACGCCTCTTTGCCGAGGGCGGGCCAGACCGTGCCGTGATTGGCATTGATGAAGCCGAAGGCGCATTCCTGGCCGGACAATTGGCCGAGGGTCCGGCGGATGATCGGGTGATCCGCATCTCGGTTGAGCGCAAACTGACCGGTCCGGGATGGCAGGTCTTTGCCCGCAAAGGCTTCCTTTCGGAGTATCGCAAAGGGCGGCAGACCGGCTCGATTGATCTGCGCGGTATCAAGGGGTTGCCGGGCGCGCATAATCACCAGAACGCCTGTGCCGCCTATGCCGCTTGCCGGTCTCTGGGTCTGGCGCCGCGCGTGATCGAGGATGCCTTGCACAGCTATCCGGGCCTGCCGCATCGCAGTCAGATCATCGCCGAAGCGGGTGGGGTGACCTTTGTGAACGACTCCAAGGCAACGAATGTGGACAGTGCCGTGAAAGCTCTGAGTGCGTTCAAGAAAATCCGCTGGATTTGCGGTGGGTTGGAGAAAGAAGGCGGTATCGACTCCCTGAACGTTGCCTCGGATCAGGTGATCAAGGCCTATGTGATCGGGCGCGAGGCGGCGGGTTTCGCCATGCAGCTAAAGGTCGAGGCGCAGGTCTGTACCACAATGGCCGCTGCCGTTGAGCAGGCCATAGCCGACAGCGAGGCAGGGGAGACCGTCTTGCTGGCCCCAGCAGCCGCCAGTTTTGACCAATATGACAATTTTGAGCAGCGCGGGGATGACTTCGCAGCGCAGGTTCAAAAGTGCCTAAACGCCTAGCCCGTTTGCAATTCCTTGCCGATTGGGCGACAGTTTGCGGGTATCGGCTTGAAGCCGTTTAAGGATTTGCTTTTCTGCTCGTAAATTCAAAAAGAGGTCATGAATATGCCTAACCCGAAATCCCTTCTGATCGTCCCGGCTCTGCTGCTGGCTGGGGCTTGCACGAATACAGGCGCAAACTACGTGCCCGTTATTGATGGCCCGGTTGGCCCCAACTACCAGTCGGACCTGCTGCAATGTCAGCAACTGGCGGCGTCTCAGGCAGCGGTCGATGGATCGACCGCGGGTAACGCGGCGATTGGTGCGGCCGGTGCTGCGGCGACCACTGCCATCATTCAGGACAGCAGCGACAATCTGGGTCGCGCTGCCGCGGCAGGTGCTCTGATCGGGGCCGGGGCAGACGTGATCGCGAAGAACCAGAACAAGGAAGTCATCGTGCGCAACTGCATGCGCGGACGCGGCTATAACGTCGTCGGCTAGGGCCGCGCAATCGATCGCGTCGGCTAACGCGCGGAAATGGCCTTTCCGGCGGCGTGGCCCGAGGACCAAGCCCACTGAAAGTTATAGCCGCCAAGCCAACCGGTGACATCCATCGCTTCACCAATCGCATAGAGGCCGGGGACATCCCTGGCCTCCATCGTTTTTGACGACAGGTCATCAGTGTCAATCCCACCCAGAGTGACCTCTGCGGTGCGGTATCCTTCGGTCCCCGAAGGCGTGAGATGCCAATCCGAGAGAGCCAAGATCAGGTCGTGCAGCGCCGCGTCCGACTGATCGGCAAGGTTGCCCTTCATCGGGATATGTTGGGCGAGGTGATCCACCAACCGCGATGGCAAGTGCCGGGCGAGTTCGGTGGTCAGAGCCTTGCGCCCTCCGGTCTGTCGCTGATCGCGCAAAAGATCGAACAAAGGCAGGTCCGGAATCAGATTGACGCGGATCGCTTTTCCCTCATGCCAATATGAGGACAGTTGCAGCACCGATGGTCCGCTGAGGCCACGATGAGTGAACAGAAGTGCTTCGTCAAAACTGGTGCGATCGTTGGACAGGCGTGCGGGCAGAGAGACGCCAGACAGCTCCTTGAACCTCCCGTCCGAGAAGGTGAACGGAACCAGCGCAGCGCGGGTATCTGTGACGCGCAGATTGAATTGCTGCGCGATGTCATAGGCGAGACCGGTTGCACCCATTTTGGGGATCGACTTGCCGCCGGTTGCCAGCACAAGGTTGCGACAGGTCAGGCTGTGCCGCGCACCTTCGCGGTCGACCTCCAGCGCGAACCCGGCTTCGGTCTTGCGCAGCGCTTTGACCTCGGTCCTCAGCCACAGGTCAGCCCCGGCCCGGGTCATCTCATCCAGCAGCATCTGCACGATTTGCTTCGAGGTGTCGTCGCAGAACAACTGCCCCAGCGTTTTCTCATGCCATGCGATGCCGTGACGCCCGACCAGATCGATGAAATCCCATTGCGTATAGCGCGCCAACGCGGATTTGCAGAAATGCGGGTTATGCGACTGGAAATTGGCAGGCCCCGCATACATATTGGTGAAGTTGCAACGCCCGCCGCCCGAGATGCGGATCTTCTCGCCGGGGGCTTTTGCGTGATCGATCACCAGAACCCGCCCGCCGCAATGCGCCGCGCACATCATACCGGCAGCACCGGCCCCGAGGATGATCGTGTCATAGGTCATGCGCTGCGAATGGCGCGGATTGGCCCGGATGGCAAGCGCTGGTAAGACACCCGCTCAAAAACAGAGCGTGTCCAAAGGCCAGCTTCTATCAGGCGAAAGGCACAGTTTCCGCAGCCGAGAGCGCCTGAACAGCAACAGATTAATGTATTTTGAACCGTTGTGAGGCCTACCACCTGTTACCTTGGCCTGAGTGACGATAAAAAAGTGCCAAGTTCCGAGCTGTTTCCCGTTTTGCGGAGTGTATTCACTATGCCGACCAATGTTTTCGGTGCGTTCCGAACCGATACAAATCTGTCTGCGAATGACGTTACCTTCGATCCAACAGGCGTTGTCTTCGAGATTTCGGCCTACAGCCAGATCACCATCGAGGATGGGGCCGACGCTACAATCATCGATGGTGATGACCAGAACAACGAGTTTCCAAACGATCCAACGCAGACCTTCAACGGCAATGTGATCTTCTGGGACTTTACCATCGAAGTCACTGACGGCACCAATACGTACCAGATCGGTATTTTCGACTATGACATCGACGGCAATGGAAACTCGAACGTCATCAATGCGGAATCCGGTTTCTTCATTGGGTTTCTTGATGGCTCTGTTCCACCGCTGAACACACCTCTGACGGTCAACGGGGTTATCGATAACGGCCCCGATATTGATGTTGATACGGTTGTGCCGTGTTTCGTTTCGGGCACTTTGATCGAAACACCTGATGGCCCACGATTGATTGACGATCTGAACCCAGGTGATTTGGTTCTCACTCAGGATAACGGTGCTCAACCGATCCGTTGGATCAGCACGCAGGACCTCGACAAAATAGATCTGACGCTGAAACCCAAGCTAAGGCCAATCCATATCGCGCAGGGTGCTTTGGGACAGGGCGTTCCTGCGCGTGATCTGTGTGTCTCGCCACAACACCGCATGCTGGTCAGGTCAGCCATTGCTGAGCGCATGTTTGCCAAAGATGAGGTCTTTGTTCCGGCTTGCAAACTGCTCGATCTGCCCGGTGTTTCAGTTCAGACGGGAGGCGCGACGGTTACGTATATCCATCTTCTGCTCGACCGCCATGAGGTCATCTTTGCCGAGGGCGCGCCGACGGAAAGCCTGTTCACCGGTCCCGAAGCACTTAGGGCGATCGGAAAGGACGGAGTTGAAGAGTTGCGGCAAATACTCCCGCAACTCTTTGTGAGTAGTTACCAACCAGAACCCGCACGTCTGGTCCCTAGACGTGGGCGCCAAATGCGCAATCTGGTTCAGCGTCACGTGAAAAACGGCAAGCCAATGGTTCAGAGAAAGGCTCAGGCTAATAGCGGCGGTTGAACTCGCTACTTGGTCTCCGTTTTTTGTTTGCAAAGCTCATTTCCCTAGCCCAAACGCCAATTTCCCTGTAGACTCTCAAGCAGATCCCGAAAACGGGACGCGAGTGAGGCAGTAAGTGGCGGTATCTCATGACTGAGATGGTGTATGGCGCGGTCCAGGACCAGCGCGGGGAACCGATTCTACCAAAGTGGTGGCGGACAATTGATCGCTGGACGATGTCCTGCGTGCTGATTCTGTTTGTCATCGGATTGTTGCTGGGGCTGGCCTCATCGCCGCCTCTGGCCGGGCGCAACGGGTTTGATCCGTTCCACTATGTCGAACGACAGGCGCTCTTCGGCGGATTGGCGCTGATCGCGATGCTGCTGACCTCGATGTTGTCGCCGACATTGGTGCGGCGTTTGGCGGTGCTGGGCTTCCTTGGCGCCTTTGTGGCGCTGGCGTTCCTGCCGGTCTTCGGGACGGATTTCGGAAAAGGTGCGGTGCGCTGGTACTCGCTGGGGTTCGCCTCATTGCAACCGTCCGAGTTTCTCAAGCCCGGATTTGTGGTCGTTGCGGCGTGGCTGCTGGCAGCCTCGCAAGAGATCAACGGCCCTCCGGGGCGGTTGTGGTCTTTTGCGCTGTGTATAGCGATTGTTGGCATGCTGGTGATGCAGCCTGATTTCGGGCAAGCCTGCCTGATCCTCTTTGGCTGGGGCGTGATGTATTTCGTGGCCGGTGCGCCGATGCTTTTGCTGGTTGGCATGGCCGGCGTGGTCGTTTTGGGCGGGATGTTCGCTTATTCCAACTCGGACCACTTTGCCCGCCGCATCGACGGATTTCTGAACCAGGAGGTCGATCCGACCACTCAGCTTGGCTATGCCACCAACGCCATCCGTGAGGGCGGTTTGTTTGGTGTTGGCGTAGGTGAGGGGCAGGTCAAATGGTCTCTGCCTGATGCGCATACGGATTTCATCATCGCTGTGGCGGCCGAGGAATATGGGCTGATCCTGGTGCTGATCATCATCGCGCTTTATTCGATCATCGTTGTGCGCTCGCTAATGCGCCTGATGCGTGAGCGGGATATGTTCATCCGTCTGGCTGGCACCGGGCTGGCCTGCATGTTTGGCGTTCAGGCGATGATCAATATGGGTGTGGCGGTGCGCCTGTTGCCCGCAAAGGGCATGACGCTGCCCTTTGTCAGCTATGGCGGCTCATCCCTAATCGCGGGCGGTATTGCGGTCGGCATGTTGCTAGCCTTCACACGCTCGCGTCCACAGGGTGAGCTCGGTGATATCTTGCGCGGACGAGGCTGATGGGCAAACCTTACCTGTTGATTGCGGCTGGCGGCACCGGGGGCCACATGTTCCCGGCGCAGGCCTTGGCTGAGGCGATGCTGCAAAAAGGCTGGCGCGTGCGCCTGTCGACCGATCCTCGGGGTGCCCGCTACACCGGGGGCTTCCCGCACACGACCGAGATTGTCGAGGCGTCCTCGGCCACTTTCGCACGCGGCGGTCTGGCTGCAAAAGCGCTGGTGGGGCCGAAGATTGCGGGCGGTGTGACCAGCATGGCGATGCAGATGTTGCGCGACCGTCCGGATGTGGTTGTGGGCTTTGGTGGCTACCCGTCGATCCCGGCGCTGGGCGCGGCAACGCTGCTGAAACTGCCGCGTATGATTCATGAGCAAAACGGCGTTTTAGGGCGTGTGAACCAGCTCTTCGCCAAACGCGTTGCCCAAGTGGCCTGCGGTGTTTGGCCTACCGATCTGCCCGAAGGGTCCAGCGGTATTCATACCGGCAACCCAGTCCGGGCCTCAGTGCTGGAGCGGGCCGGTGCGCCCTATATCCCGCCCGGTGAGTATCCGATGTCGGTGCTTGTGATGGGCGGCAGTCAAGGTGCGCGTATCCTCAGCGATGTGGTGCCTGAGGCAATTGCCGCTTTGCCCGAATTCCTGCGCGGGTTCATCCGCGTCTCGCATCAAGCCCGCGACGAGGATGGTGAGAGGGTTACGGCCTTCTACGCGGATCATGGCATTCGCGCCGATGTTCAGCCTTTCTTTGAAGATGTTCCGCGCCGCATGTCGGATGCGCAGCTTGTCGTCAGCCGCTCGGGCGCGTCGAGCGTTGCCGACATCTCGGTCATCGGTCGCCCGTCGATCCTGATCCCGTTTGCCGCTGCTGCAGGGGATCACCAAACCGCCAATGCCCGAGGGCTGGTGCAGGCGGGCGGGGCGATCATGATCCCCGAAAAGGCGCTTGACGTTCCCTCACTGGCCGCGCAAATGACTACGGTTTTGACCAACCCCGAAGCCGCACAGAAAATGGCCCATGCCGCCCTCTCGACCGGAGCCCCCGACGCCACCGAGCGTCTGGTCGCACTTGTCGAGCAACTGGCGCAGAAGGAGACCACATGAACCCCGCAACCAAACTGCCGCAGGACGTAGGACCGATCCATTTCGTTGGGATCGGAGGGATCGGGATGTCGGGGATCGCCGAGGTGTTACTGAACCTGGGCTACCGGGTGCAGGGATCGGATTTGAAAGCGTCGAAGATTACCGACCGTCTGGCCTCGTTGGGGGCTGAGATCTTTGTGGGGCAAAAGGCCGAGAACCTCCAAAGCGCGGCGGTCGTCGTCACCTCGACCGCGATCAAGCCGGGCAACCCGGAACTGGATGAGGCGCGCGCGCAAGGCCTGCCCGTTGTCCGCCGGGCGGATATGCTGGCCGAACTGATGCGCCTGCGCTCAAACATCGCCATTGCCGGAACCCACGGCAAAACCACCACGACCACGATGATGGCAGAGCTGATGGTGGCCGGAGATTTCGACCCCACCGTCATCAATGGCGGCATCATCCACGCCTATGGCTCGAACGCGCGGATGGGGCAGGGCGAATGGATGGTGGTCGAGGCCGACGAGTCCGACGGCTCGTTCAACCGTCTGCCTGCAACCATTGCCATCGTCACCAATATCGACCCCGAGCATATGGAGCATTGGGGCGATTTCGACACGCTGCGCGATGGGTTCTATGAGTTCGTCTCGAACCTGCCCTTCTACGGTCTGGCCGTCTGCTGCACCGATCATGCCGAGGTGCAGGCTTTGGTCGGGCGCATCACCGACCGCCGCGTGCGCACCTACGGGTTCAACGCGCAGGCCGATGTGCGGGCCGAGAACCTGACCTACAAGGGCGGCGTCGCGCATTTCGACATTCACCTGCAATATGAAGACAAGGTGATCGAGGGCTGCACCCTGCCGATGCCCGGCGACCACAATGTCTCGAATGCGCTGAGCGCTGTCGCCGTCGCCCGCCATCTGGGCATGAAAGCTGCGGAAATCCGCGAGGCTCTGGCCAATTTCGGCGGCGTCAACCGCCGATTCACCAAGGTCGGAGAGATCGACGGCGTCACCATCATCGACGATTACGGCCACCACCCGGTCGAAATCGCCGCCGTCCTGAAAGCCGCCCGCCAAGCGACCGAGGGCCGCGTGATCGCCGTTCACCAGCCGCACCGCTATTCGCGCCTGTCCAACCTGTTCGATGACTTCTGCACCTGCTTCAACGACGCTGACGTGGTCGCCATCGCCGATATCTTCGCCGCCGGAGAAGACCCGATCGAGGGCGCCTCGCGCGATGATCTGGTGCAGGGCCTCATCCGTCACGGCCACCGCCATGCGCGGGCCTTGCTGGACGAAAACGATCTGGAGCGTCTGGTCCGCGAACAAGCCCGCCCAGGCGACATGGTCGTGTGTCTCGGCGCCGGGACAATCAGTGCATGGGCGAACGGGTTGCCGGAGCGGTTGCAACGAAAACAGGCTGTTTGACGGCTGATCTAATTTGCTGCACAACCTGAGGGTGTGTGGCCTAAAGCCAAGACCACGTCCCAGGAGGGGACAATGGACTATTCGACCATCTTTGCCGCCCTGTGGGTGATCAGCGCCACCGTCGTGGCCTTGCTGCCGATGCGGCTGCAATTCCCTCCGGGGATTATCCTGTTGCTCTGCGCGCCGGTGATGATCATCTGGCTGGGTTATGACCATGGATGGGTCTGGTCGGTTCTGGCCTTTGGAGGTTTCGTCTCAATGTTCCGCAACCCGATCCGCTATTACTGGCGCAAGTGGGTGCGCGGGGAGGTGATGGAGTGACCCTCTCTCTTGGTCTCGCGGCCCTGTGGGGCCTTGTCGCGAACCTTCTGGCGATGATCCCCAGCAAGGACAACCACTGGACCCGCGCCTATATCCTGATCGCGGTCGGGATCCCTCTGCTTGGATATGTCACCTATGAGAATGGCCCATGGGTCGGGCTGATCGTTCTGGTGATGGGTATGTCGATCCTGCGCTGGCCGGTGATCTATCTGGGGCGGTGGCTGCGTCGGCGGATTTGACCGCTTCACTGCGGATACAGGTTGCCAACTCCCTCTGAATCCGCGAGTTAGCAGCCATGACTGTTCTTCCTGTGCCTCGTGGCAAACTGTCCGAAAACCGAAGTCTCAGCGACCTGACATGGCTGCGTGTCGGCGGTCCGGCAGACTATTTGTTCCAACCTGCGGATGTTGAAGATCTGCAGGGCTTTTTGCGCGAACTTCCTGACGATGTCGTGACGTTCCCGATGGGGGTCGGGTCGAACCTCATCGTGCGCGACGGCGGATTGCGTGCAGTGGTGATCCGGCTGGGCCGGGGCTTCAATGGGATTGAGATCGAGGGCACTACGATCACCGCTGGCGCGGCGGCTTTGGATGCGCATGTGGCGCGCAAAGCGGCGGATGCCGGTGTGGATCTGACCTTCTTGCGCACAATACCGGGTTCTATCGGTGGTGCTGTGCGCATGAACGCAGGGTGTTATGGCAGCTACACGGCGGATGTTCTGAAAAGGGCCACTGTCGTCACACGGCGGGGTGAAGTGATTGAGCTTGGCCCCGAGGACTTGAACTTTCGCTACCGTCAATCCGATCTGCCTGATGGCGCGGTGCTGATCTCGGCAACCTTCGAAGGCCCTGAAGGTGAACCCGAAGCGCTTCATGCCCGAATGACTGCGCAGTTGCAAAAGCGCGACGAGACCCAGCCCACCAAAGACCGCAGCGCCGGTTCGACCTTCCGCAATCCGGCCGGGTTCTCCTCGACGGGGAAGGCGGATGATGTGCATGACCTTAAGGCATGGAAAGTGATCGACGACGCGGGCATGCGTGGGGCCACGAAAGGCGGTGCGCTGATGAGCCCCAAGCACTCGAATTTCCTGATCAATACGGGCGAGGCGACCGCCGCGGACCTCGAAGGTCTGGGCGAAGAGGTGCGAAAAAAGGTTTACGAAACAAGCGGCATCACGCTAGAGTGGGAAATCATGCGGGTCGGTGATCCGCTGGAAGAATAAAGCCCCAACCGTCAGACCATAACAGGCAATTAACGGCGACGGATCAAAGGCATAAACGCAGTACGGACCACCACATAAGGTCCGGGGACATTGAGGCGCACGTTGGGTATGTCGAGCAGGACAAACCCCAAAGTGGCGGTATTGATGGGTGGCCCCTCGGCGGAACGCGAGGTGTCTCTCAGCTCTGGGCGCGAATGCGCAGCCGCCCTTGTGGGAGAAGGCTTTGAAGTGGTTGAGCTGGACGCAGGTCCCGACCTCTACGCGCGCCTTTTGGATATCAACCCAGATGTGGTTTTCAACGCTCTGCATGGCCGATGGGGCGAGGATGGCTGCGTGCAGGGTCTGTTGGAGTGGATGCGTATTCCCTACACCCATTCGGGTGTTTTGGCCTCGGCGCTTGCAATGGACAAGCAGCGCAGCAAAGAGGTCTATCAGGTCGAAGGACTGCCCATTGTTCCCAGCGTGATCGTGCCCAAGGTCGAGGTGGTTGAGGTTCACGTGATGGAGCCGCCTTACGTCGCCAAGCCCAACAACGAAGGGTCGAGCGTCGGCATCTACATCGTCCACGAAGGGTCGAACGGTCCTCCGCAGTTGTCGGAGGATATGCCCGATCACATCATGGTCGAAAAATACGTTGCGGGACGTGAGTTGACGGTGACCGTGATGGGTGATCGCGCCCTGACCGTGACCGAGATCATGACGGATGGCGGCTGGTATGATTACGACGCCAAATACAAGCCCGGCGGCTCATGGCATGTGCTGCCCGCGGACATCCCGCAGGATATCTTTGACCGCTGCATGGACTACGCTTTGAAAGCGCATAACGCTTTGGGCTGTCGCGGCGTGACCCGCACCGACTACCGGTGGGACGACACTATGGGCGCGGATGGTTTGTTCCTTCTGGAAACCAACACCCAGCCCGGTATGACGCCAACCTCTCTGGTGCCGGAACAGGCGGAACACTGCGGGATGAGTTTCGGACAGCTCTGTGCCTGGATGGTGGAGGATGCCTCATGCGACCGCTAAGAGCCTCCCGCGCGCCAGTGATCCATCGGGCCAAACCTCTGGCTGGGCCAGATGCCGATTTCGAATCCGCTGATAACGAATCCCATGATACGCAGCCCGTTCTGCGCTTGGGCGGGGTGAAGCTGTTCAACCGCACCGCGCGCCGGTCTGACCCGGCGCCCTCGCGCCTCAGCTACCGGTTCCAGCGTTGGATGCTGACGCCGGGCATCCGCATGGGCGTCAAGCTGGGTCTGCCGATCTGCGCTGTTGCGGCTGCCGTTGGTCTTTACTTCGCGTCAGAGGAGCGGCGCGAGGCGCTCAATACCTATATCGCCGACATACGCACCTCGATTCAGGAGCGTCCTGAGTTCATGGTCAATCTGATGGCCATTGATGGTGCAGGTCCCGGCCTGTCGGGCGACATTCGCGAAGTGGTGCCTTTGGATTTCCCGATCAGCTCTTGGGATTTGGATGTCGAACAGATGCGCGACACGATTACCGGGCTTGATCCGGTGAAATCGGCCACAGTGCGTATTCGGCCCGGTGGCATCCTGCAGGTGGACGTTGTCGAGCGTCAGCCTGTCATCGTATGGCGCACCCGAGAGTCTATCGAGCTTTTGGATGAGACCGGCGTTCATGTGGACCTGATCGCGTCGCGCAAGGATCACAGCGATCTGCCTTTGATCGCGGGCAAGGGCGCGGATGAGCATGTCGCCGAAGCGCTTGAGATTTTCCGCACCTCGCGCAGCCTTGGCACCCGCGTTCGGGGTCTTGTGCGCATTGGTGAGCGGCGCTGGGATCTGGTGCTGGATCGCGGCCAGCGCATCATGCTGCCGACGGATCGCCCAGTGCGCGCGCTCGAACGGGTGCTGGCTGTGAACGAAGTACAGGACCTGTTGGAGCGTGACGTGGCCGTTGTGGATATGCGCCTCGGACAGCGGCCAACAATCAGAATGACCAAAGCCGCCAGCGAAGACTGGTGGAATACAAAAGTGACAGTGGGTAACGGGCAGTAACGACCATGATGACCGATCTTTATCAGTCCCAACGCGCCATGCGGCAAATGCGCAGACAAGCGATGCAGCGGGGCGTTATCGCCATTCTGGATGTGGGTAGCTCGAAAATATCGTGCCTCGTGCTGCGGTTTGATGGCACCGGGCGGTTAAGTGAGGATAACACCATCGGTTCAATGGCCGGGCAGACCGGGTTCCGGGTCATTGGTGCGGCGACCACCCGCTCGCGCGGTGTACAATTCGGCGAAGTCACAGCCATGCAGGAAACCGAGCGCGCCATTCGCACCGCGCTTCAGGCGGCGCAAAAGATGGCCGATATCCGTGTCGATCACGTGATTGCCTGTTTCTCGGGTGCGAACCCACGTTCCTACGGTTTGGATGCGCAGGTCGATCTGGAAGGCCAACTTGTGACCGAGGCCGAGGTTGGACGTGTTCTAAACGCCTGCGACGTGCCCGACTACGGGGCCGGGCGTGAGGTTCTGCATGCCCAACCGGTGAATTTCGCATTGGACAACCGCTCAGGCCTGATCGACCCGCGCGGGCAGATGGGGCAATCTCTGGCCGTCGACATGCATATGCTGACCGTAGACGCGATTGCGATCCAGAACATCGTCCGCTGTATCAAGCGGTGCGATCTGGAACTCGCAGGGATTGCAAATTCGGCCTATGTGTCGGGTATCTCGGCTCTGGTCGAGGATGAGCAGGAGTTGGGCGCGGCCTGCATCGACATGGGTGGCGGGACCACCAGCGTGTCGATCTTCATGAAGAAACACATGATCTACGCCGATTGCGTGCGCATGGGTGGTGATCACGTCACACAGGATATCTCGATGGGCCTTGGCGTGCCAACCGCCGTGGCCGAGCGGATCAAGACCTTCAATGGCGGTGTTCACGCGACCGGAGCCGATGATCGCGACCTGATCGATATTGGCGGCGATACCGGCGATTGGGAGCATGATCGCCGCACCGTCAGCCGGGCCGAGCTGATCGGGATAATGCGCCCTCGGGTCGAAGAGATTCTGGAAGAGGTGCGCGTCCGCCTCGATGCCGCCGGATTCGAACATATGCCCAGCCAGCAGATCGTGTTGACTGGTGGGGGCAGTCAGATCATGGGGCTCGACGGCCTCGCGACTCGTATCCTTGGCCAGCGCGTCCGTCTGGGCCGCCCGCTGCGCGTTCACGGCCTGCCGCAATCCGCCACCGGCCCGGGCTTTTCCTCGGCCGTTGGTCTCAGCCTGTTTGCGGCGCATCCGCAGGATGAGTGGTGGGATTTCGAGATCCCCGTCGACACCTATGCCGCGCGCCCGTTCAAGCGCGCCGTTCGGTGGTTCCGTGACAATTGGTAGAACTCTGCGCCGCGCCTTGTGCGTGGCGCTTGCGCCCGGCCTCGCTTCGGCGCAGTCCGTCATTTCGTCTGAGACGTTTCTGGACGCTGTGCTAGGCAAAACGGTGCAGTTCCACGAAATCCGTAGCGGTGATCTGGTGGGAACCGAGCAGTTCCTGAACCGCAAGACCTCGGTCTGGCGGGTCGAGGGTGGGGGATGCGTCTACGGTCAGATCACAACACCGAATGGGCAGATCTGTTTTCTCTATGACGATGATACAGACGGCATTCCCGTCTGCTGGTGGCCATTCGAATATCAGGGCCGTTTGATGGTTCGGTTGGCAGAGTTGGGCAATGGTGAAATCCAGGAAGTGCGCAACATGACCAATCACAGCCTGAATTGTCCAAGTGCCCCAATCAGTTGAAAAACACCTTGCGGAGGCCTGATTTATCCCTCAAGATATCCACAGGACCCGTCAGAGGTCTTGCGGCAGGACATTGAGCAGTTTTCCGCAGTAGTTTTGGTTCGAATCCGAGGCGTGACGCATAGGTCGTTCACTGCTCGGATGCTCTGTGTCTTGTAGTGGTCCGCGTTGTTTCCGCTATATTTGGCAAAGCCTGCGAAATGCCGCCGCTTGCTGCCTTATTTCGTCCATATTTTGTGGAATCGCGTGATTTTTGACGTGACCTTTACGCATCACATCGCTAGAATCGAAGATGGATAGGTAAAGAAAAACACCGCTTTGGCGGAACAAAAATACAGGCGGACAGAGCATGACATTGAATCTTTCGATGCCCGGGCACGACGAACTGAAGCCTCGGATTACAGTATTTGGCGTTGGCGGCGCAGGCGGTAACGCAGTCAACAATATGATTGAAAAGCAGCTGGACGGCGTGGATTTCGTCGTTGCAAACACCGACGCGCAGGCGCTGCAGCAAAGCCAGTCCTCGGCGCGGGTGCAGCTGGGCGTGAAGGTCACCGAAGGTTTGGGGGCAGGGGCCCGTCCGACCGTTGGGGCTGCTGCCGCAGAAGAAAGCATTGAACAGATTGTCGACCATCTCGCGGGCGCACATATGTGCTTCATCACCGCCGGTATGGGCGGTGGTACCGGTACGGGCGCGGCTCCGATCATCGCGCAGGCCGCGCGTGAGCTGGGCGTGCTCACGGTTGGTGTCGTCACCAAGCCCTTCCAGTTTGAAGGGGCCAAGCGCATGCGTCAGGCCGAAGACGGCGTTGAGTCGCTGCAAAGGGTCGTCGACACGCTGATCATTATCCCCAATCAAAACCTGTTCCGTTTGGCCAACGAGAAGACCACCTTCACCGAGGCGTTCTCGATGGCGGACGACGTTCTGTATCAGGGCGTTAAAGGTGTAACCGATCTGATGGTCCGTCCGGGCCTGATCAACCTCGATTTCGCGGACGTGCGCGCCGTGATGGACGAGATGGGCAAGGCGATGATGGGCACAGGCGAAGCCACTGGCGAAGATCGCGCCATTCAGGCCGCCGAAAAGGCGATTGCCAACCCGCTGTTGGACGAAATCAGCCTCAAGGGCGCGAAGGGCGTGCTGATCAACATCACCGGTTCGCACGACCTGACGCTGTTCGAACTGGACGAAGCCGCCAACCGCATCCGTGAGGAAGTGGACCCCGAGGCAAACATCATCGTCGGGTCGACGCTTGATACCGCAATGGAAGGCGGCATGCGCGTTTCGGTCGTCGCAACCGGCATCGACGCCAGCGAGAAGACCTCGGAAGTTCCGGTCGCGCGCCGTTCGATGTCCGAGCCTTTGACGCGCACTGTTTCCGCTGAAGAGCCGGTCCAAGAAGAGGCACCCGTCGCAGCCGAGGCCGCGCCGGTTCAGACCGAAAACCGCGAACCGTCGTTGTTCGAAGCGGCGGAAGAGCCGGCCCCAAGCCAGTTCCAGCCGCAGGTTGAGCAGGATGATGATGGTCTTCCGCCCCCGGCCTACCAACCGCGCGTGGCCGAGTTCGAGCCGCAGCCGGAACCGGTTGAAGAGACCCCCGAAACCTACGCTGCGCCACATCAGCATTCTGCTGGCACCCCCTCGCCCGAGGCGCTGCAGCGCCTTCAGGCCGCCGTTCAGAATGTCCCCTCAGCGGCGCAGCGCCTGACGGCCACTCGGCCACAGGAACCGGCCCCTCAGCCGCAGGCAGAACACGAAGAGCGCCCCCGCTTCGGGTTCAATCGTCTGATCGACCGGATGACCGGTCACGCGGCAGATACGCCCGCGCAACCGCCGCGTCATCAGCCGCAAATGCGCCAGGCTGACGCTACGGCACCTATCCAGGACGAGGCTGATCCGGATCAGGATCGTATCGAAATTCCGGCCTTCCTGCGCCGTCAAGCGAACTAATCGCGGTAACAAAATCATCGTAAAGGGTCGCCAAAAGGCGGCCCTTTCTTCATGATTTACAGGATCTTAAATAGCCCTGAGCAGGGTTTTGCCGATCTGTCACATTCATGTTTCATTCAGTTGCAAAGAGTGAGTTGAGCCTGAGAGGCCTCTTCCTTAACTCAGTGTCCAACACAGCCCGCATAGGCTGGACACCACGCTCTGAGGCCCATTTTGCAACATACGCTCAAATCTCCGGTTACGTTTAAAGGCGTTGGACTGCATGGCGGTCAGCCTGCAATCATGGTTCTGAAACCGGCAGCTGCCGGTCACGGGATCTGGTTCAAACGGACGGATATTGAGCTGGGCAATGCGTTGATCCCTGCAGTTTACGACATGGTCGAGCGTACACCGCTTTGCACCCGTCTGGTGAATGACGCCGGTGTTTCCGTCTCGACCATTGAACATATCATGGCGGCGCTTGCCGGGTGTGGGGTCCACAACGCCCTGATCGAAATTGATGGGCCCGAGGTTCCGATCATGGATGGATCCTCGATCGACTTTGTACGCGGCATCATGGCGAAAGGCGTTCGCCGCCAGGCCAGCCCGGTTCTGGCCTACGAAGTGCTGAAGCCTGTAACGGCGTCTCGTGAAGGGGCCAGTGCTTCGATCAAGCCTGCGGACGGGCTGATCATCGACTTCCACATCGATTTCGAAGATGCGGCCATCGGCAACCAGACGAAAACGCTGGATATGCGAAACGGGTCATTCGTGCGCGAGCTCAGCGATAGCCGCACCTTCTGCCGTCGGATCGATGTCGAAACCATGCGTGAGAACGGCTTGGCTTTGGGCGGGACGCTGGAAAACGCTGTGGTCGTTCAAGGCACCGAGATTCTTACACCGGGCGGTTTCCGCCACGCGGATGAAGCTGTGCGCCATAAGATGCTCGACGCGCTGGGTGATCTCTATCTGGCTGGTGGTCCGATTCTGGGTCACTTCACCGGCGACAAGTCGGGCCATTCCATGACCAACACGCTGTTGCGTACATTGTTCGAAACGCCCGGCGCGGTTCGTCCGATCCTTTGTACCCCCGAGCAGGCCGCCCGTCTGCCCGGTCAGGGCCTTATTGCCGCCGAAATCCCTGCTGTCGCCTGATCTGATCAACTCTTACGACATTTCCGCCAGGAAGTGGATAATGCGTTTTGCACCAGAATTTTCTGTGCTAGACCGAGGCTCGATCCGGTTGGGATCCTGTAAGTAAGACGACTAAGGATGAGCGGTATGGTTGGCAACAAAGCGGCAGTCAGATTCGCAAGTGCGATTCTTCTGGCAGCAGTTTTGAGCGCCTGCGGCAACGGGGGAGGCCTGTTCGGTAGCAAAGGCGCGGATCGGGATCAGAACCTTGAGGGGTTCACGCCGGAACAGATCTATACGCGCGGTGAATATGAGCTGTCGCAGAATCGCTCGGACGACGCGGCGTGGTATTTCTCGGAAGTCGAGCGTCTGTATCCCTATTCTGATTGGGCCAAACGTGCGCTGATCATGCAGGCGTTTTCATTCCACGCCGACAAGAATTACGAGGAAAGCCGTGCTGCGGCACAGCGCTATATCGATTTTTACCCAACCGACGAAGATGCGGCCTACGCGCAGTATCTTCTGGCGCTCAGCTACTATGACCAGATTGACGAAGTTGGCCGCGATCAGGGTCTGACGTTTCAGGCCCTGCAAGCGCTGCGCACCGTGATCGAGGTTTATCCGGACAGCGAATACACCACCTCGGCCGTGCTGAAATTCGATCTGGCCTTCGACCATCTGGCTGGCAAGGAAATGGAGATCGGGCGCTATTACCTGCGTCAGGATCACTACGTCGCGGCCATCAACCGGTTCCGTGTCGTGGTCGAGGATTTTCAAACCACCTCTCACACAGCCGAGGCGCTCTATCGCCTGATCGAGGCGTACCTGTCGCTTGGCCTGTTCGATGAGGCGCAGACAGCAGGTGCGATCCTGGGCTACAACTACCAGTCCTCGGAATGGTATGATGACGGGTACAAGCTGCTGACCTCGCGTGGGTTGGATCTGAAGAGCCGTGGTAACAACTGGCTCAGCACGATCTATCGCCAGACGATCAAAGGTGAGTGGTTGTAATCGCCATGTCATCTGGCTTGGGACGTTAAAGACCCGATGCTGCGCGCCCTCGATATTCGCGACATGCTGATCATTGACCGGCTGGAACTGAGTTTTCAGCCGGGCCTGAACGCGTTGACCGGTGAAACCGGCGCGGGCAAGTCGATCCTTCTGGACTCGCTGGGCTTCGTTCTTGGATGGCGTGGACGGGCTGAGCTGGTGCGCCAAGGCGCGGCACAGGGCGAGGTTGTGGCCGAGTTCGAATTGCCCGAGGGCCACCCTGCCCATGCTGTTCTGTCTGAGGCTGGTTTGCCGGGTGGTGAAGAATTGATCCTGCGCCGCGTCAACACGGCAGAGGGCCGAAAAACCGCTTGGGTCAATGATCGCCGCTGTTCAGGTGAGGTTCTGCGGGCTTTGTCGGAAACACTGATCGAATTGCATGGGCAGCATGATGACCGGGGATTGCTGAACCCTCGTGGGCACCGTGTTCTGCTGGATGACTATGCTCAGGTCTCGGAACTATTTGCCAAGGTCCGTCAGGCGTGGTCGGAGATGTCGCGCAGCCGCAAAGCGCTGGCCGAGACCGAGGCCGCTTTGGCAGCCATGCGCGCTGAAGAGGAATTCCTGCGCCATTCCGTGGCCGAGTTGGACAAGCTCGATCCGCAACCCGGAGAAGACGCTGATCTCGATGCCCGCCGCCGCATGATGCAAGGGGCAGAGCGTATCCGCGACGATGTCGCCCGCGCATTTGATCTGCTGGGTGGTGACGGGGCCGAAGGCGCGATGTCGGATGCGACACGCTGGCTCGAGGGCGTGTCGGACTCGGCAGGTGGCCAGTTGGAGGAGCCGATTGCAGCGCTTGGCCGGGCCATGATCGAATTGGGCGAGGCGCAGGACGGTGTGAACGCCTGCCTTCAGGCGTTGGACTTTAACCCCGCCGAACTGGAAGCCGCCGAGGAACGTTTGTTCGCCATCCGCGCGCTGGCTCGCAAACATGATGTGGCCCCAGATGAATTGGGCACATTTGCTGATACGCTGCGTGATCGTCTGGGCAAGCTTGATGCGGGCGATGCCGATCTGGCGGATCAGCGTGCCGCAGTCGAGGCGGCACAGGTGACCTATGATGTGGCTGCGGCAGACCTTAGTGCTGCGCGTCTAACGGCGGCTGGGCAGTTGGATCAGGCCGTCATGGCCGAGCTTGCTCCGCTTAAAATGGAACGCGCGGTGTTTCGGACAGAGCTTACCGCGTGTGATCCGGGCCCCGAGGGCACCGACGCGGTGGCCTTTACCGTCGCCACCAATCCCGGCGCACCGTCCGGGCCGTTGAACAAGATCGCCTCGGGTGGAGAACTCAGCCGTTTTCTGCTGGCGTTGAAGGTTTGCCTGTCCGGCGACGACAGCGCCCGGACCATGATCTTTGATGAGATCGACCGGGGTGTGGGCGGTGCAACGGCCGATGCGGTGGGCCGCAGGCTGGCGTCTCTGGCGCAAGGCGGGCAGGTTCTGGTCGTCACGCATTCCCCTCAGGTCGCGGCGCGCGCAGCCCATCACTGGCGTGTGCAGAAGCAGGTTACCGATGGCCAGACGCTTTCGACCGTAGTGCCGCTGGCCGAAATAGATCGCGTGGACGAAATTGCCCGCATGGTCTCGGGCGATACGATCACAGAGGAGGCCCGCGCGGCTGCTCGCGCTTTGTTGGAGGCTTAATGCGTCTTTGGCGCAATCTGCTGGCCTGACCGTCGCTAACTTACTTTTCTCAGACCCCGCCGTGGCTTACTAAGGGTTAAGTTTTGATCCCCGAGAGCCAATGACCCAATCAACCCGCACCGTTCTGCGCAACCAGCTCAATCAGGCTCTGGCCGCGATCAAGGATGCGTTGCGGGTGATGCGTCGCCGGGGGCCAAGTCAAATCCAGTTCTGGTTTATCGCTCTGGCGATCGGGATTGCGGCAGGGTTCATGGCGCTTGGGTTCCGCAAGGCGATCCGCGGCTTGCAGGCCTATATTTACGATACCGAGGATATCCTGCTGTTGCACAGTCATGCCGAGAAGCTGCCTTGGTTCATTGTGCTGATCATTCCGATAATCGGCGGGGTGATCGTGGGCCTGATCCTCACGCGTTTTACCGACGATGGCCGTGTCCGTTCGGTCGCGGATGTGATCGAAGGGGCGGCGGTCAGCGATGGGCGGGTTGAAACCAAGGCTGGCGTCGCTTCGTTGTTCGCCTCGCTGATCACACTCAGTACAGGCGGCTCCACAGGGCGGGAAGGGCCTGTAGTCCATATGGCCGGGGTCATCTCGACCTGGGTCAGCGACCGCATTCATGCAGACGGAATCACCGGGCGAGACCTGTTGGGCTGCGCTGTGGCCGCGGCGGTCTCGGCCAGCTTTAATGCGCCCATTGCGGGCGCGCTGTTTGCGCTTGAGGTCGTTTTGCGCCACTTCGCCGTCCACGCCTTTGCGCCCATCGTCATTGCCTCGGTCGCGGGGACGGTGATCAACCGGCTGGAATATGGCGACGTCACCGAGTTCACGCTGGATACGCCCGGTTCATTGCAATTCTACGTCGAACTGCCCGCTTTCCTAATCCTTGGGCTGATCTGCGGGTTGGTATCCTTGCTTCTTATGCGTTCGATCTTTTTCGCCGAGGATTTCGGCAATCATGTTCAAGCCCGACTTTCCCTGCCCGGATGGCTGCGCCCTGCGGTTTCGGGCGCGATGCTGGGCCTTCTCGCGATCTGGTTCCCGCACATTATTGGCGTTGGGTATGAAACGACGATCCGTGCCCTGACCGGTGATCTGGTGCTGACCACGGCGATCCTCTTCGCGGTCCTCAAGACAGTGGCTGTGGCTATAACCATGGGCGGGCGCATGGGCGGAGGGGTGTTTTCGCCTTCTCTGATGATCGGAGCGTTGACCGGACTGGCCTTTGGGCTGATCGCCACTGGATTGCTGCCGGATGTATCGGGCACACATACCCTTTACGCTTTCGCTGGTATGGGGGCCGTGGCCGCTGCGGTTCTGGGCGCTCCGATCTCGACCACTTTGATTGTGTTCGAATTGACCGGAGACTGGCAGATCGGTCTAGCGGTGATGGTATCAGTGTCGATGTCCACGGCTTTGGCCTCACGCCTTGTGGACCGGTCGTTCTTCCTTACCCAGCTGGAACGTCGTAATGTGCATCTGGCGGCGGGACCACAGGCCTATCTGTTGGCGATGCTGCGTGCTGGAGCGGTAATGCGACCGATTGGCGATGCGCGCTCGATCACCAAGAAGGAAGCGCGGGCGCTGATCGAAAAAGGCCTCTGCGTCAAGGCAAGCGCGACACTCGAGGCGGCGATGCCCTATTTTGACCGCGATGATATTCCTTGTATCCCCGTGATCGTCATGGACGAAAACGGGACAGAGACGCCGGTTGGCGCGCTCTATCACATCGACGTTCTAAAGGCCTATAACCGGGCGCTGGCTGCGACAGCGGCCGAGGAACACTCCTAGCCGTTATACACGCTCGCCGCGTCGCCCAGGTAGTTGTCCCACGCGAACCAATAAGAGATATGCCCGGCCACGCGCGGCAATTGTGTGCCATCCGGTCCGATCAGCATCTCTTCGGACAAGGTCCATTTGCGACCGCTCTCATCGACCAGACCTCCGCCTGATGCTTTGAACCGGTGGCCCGCACGCTCGTAGGCGCGCACTGTCCGGCGGTCTGAGTTGCCGATCAGAACCAAAGGCCGATCCGCAATCGCGTCGTTGATCACTCGGGTCCGGTCGAAGGCGTCCAGCGGCCAGGCCCGCGCGGCGCCGAACTGGCGGATGGTGAAGATGTAGTCTTTCTGGCGATGCTCGGACTGATCCACCAAAGCCGGGAACATCAACTCAGGTGAGGCGAAATACTCGCGATACACGACACCCGAGCCATAGTTGCGACGATGCCCGGTGCTGAGCGACAAGACGCGCGTATCGGGGTGAGAGGTCTTCCAGTTGTCCCAGGTCGTGATCACCACGGGGCGCTGCTTCAGCTCGATCCCGCTGTCAACCAGGGGGCCCACCACTGGTTTGCCGGTATACTGGTTCCACAGCGAATGCGTCTCGCGGTCGAACATCAGCTTGTTCGAGCGATACAGGAACCCCGAGGAACCGAAGACAAACGGTTTGCGCCGCCCCGGCACCTGCGTCTCAAACAAGATGCCGGACCCGCAGAGGGTGCAATAGGCCAGCGCTACCGGCACGCCACCGATCACCTCGTTGAACATCTCGTGCCAGCCCATGATCCGCAGCGGGTAAGCGCGCACGTCGCCGTTGATCGAAACCCCAAAGACCAGGTCGTCATCTTTCAGATAGTCGGCGTCGGAGGCCGAAATCAGCTTCGGATTGTCCAGCGAAGGGATGCCATCCTTGCGCACGCCGCCCCAAGTGATCTCCTCCAGCCGGATCTTCATCCGCTCGCGCTGCAGGTATTCGGGACGCAGGAACAGGTCGAAATTGTCGTCGATCCGCAGCAGGACCTCGCGCTTGAACGGGATCAATGAGGGGTGTGGGACGATCTGAGGGTTCTGCTCTTGCCACAGCATCCAGTCGAACCAGTCGGTGCCAAGTTGCTCGCCGGTCAGAGTCTCCATCACCTCGACGATGTCGTCCCGCCGCCGGTCGGTGAAGCGCATGGCGGTCAACAGAGCAGGGACCACATCCGGGTTTCCGCGCTGAACCAGAAAGGCCATCTTGGCCTCGAAATCCGTGCGACCGCCGCGCAGCGTACTGTGCAGCGCGTCCAACACAGGGTCTTCTTGCGCCCAACTTGCGGCAGGTGCCAGCGCGCTGGCTCCGACCATTCCTACAAATTGGCGACGAGAAACAGACATGGCACCCTCCGATCCTTTTTCGCGCTTAGTATGAGGGCAAACGCACCGCCTTGCATGAAACAGCTGCGTGATTGGCGCGTGATCACCCGCGGTCGTTGATTTGAGGGGCTAGGTCTGAAAAACAGAGAGGGTATTTTCAGAACAGATTTCCCATGACCAATGCGATGCTGGGTGGTCAGCCGTATCACGCGCGCTCTGGCTGGCGGCGGGTTTTGTGTTTTGCCTGCCTTCGCGCATTCCCTGACCTTCACCGCTTTGCCCATTTTCTATGTGCAAGAAGTCGGACTTCCCGGCTATGCGCTCGATTTTGATCGCGACCTGTTTACTGGCGGGGACAGCGGCTGAGGAACACTCATGAGGTTTTGGTGGCGGCCGGGCCACTATGGGCTTCTCTTTGAATTGAACACGTTGTCTGAAAGTGCGGTGTCTCCTAGCCTAATTGACGAACTTCTCATGAAAGTCACTCTGATTGAGGTTTGGACATGTCTTACGAACGATTTTCTTGGCTGATAGCGGCGGTTGCGATCTCGATGATTGGTGCTGCCCCATCTCGCGCGCAGGAGGCGCCGTATGTCACTGGCTTTCTCGGTGTTACCGATATGGGCGACTATGATTTTGATTTCTTTCAAACGGTTCCTTCAATCGTGGTCGGTCAAGGCACCATCACAACCGACACTGGAATCTCCTACGGACTGGCCGTCGGAACGAAGGTCGCGCCAAATCTGCGGGCCGAATTCGAACTTTCACACGCCTCGAATGATACAAAGGAAATCGGCCGCCCGTTTACCCAGTACGACGGAAGCTTTGATGCGACATTCGGGATGGTAAACCTCTGGTATGACATCCCGGTGCAGGGCAGGTTCAAGCCCTATGTTGGCGGCGGGCTTGGGTTTGCGCGGGTTTCCCACGACGGTCAGTCCGGTGCTGGCGTCACATTGGTCGATGACAGTGACACCGCTATCGCAGGGCAATTGGGGTTTGGTGGCCGCTTCCAAGTAGGGGAACGCGGAAACTTCGACATAGGGTACCGCTACAAGACGACCGGCGATCTAGATTTCACCACGACCCAAGTGTTCATCCCGACAGATCTCACGGATGGCCGCTACTCGTCGCACTCGCTCATTCTTGGGTACAGCTACAGTTTCTGACAGACTTACCTAGGTAACTCAGGCCCTCAAATCTGTTCGACCTTGATCGAGTCCACCGGGTAGAAAGCCAGATAGTCTTTGAGGCCGGCCGTATCCTTGCCGGGGGCCTCAAAGCTCCAGGCCGCGTTTTCGGTGACCGAGGATTTGTTCACGATCGAGAAATGCGTGGCATCGCCTTTGTGTGGGCAGTGAATCACCTTATCCGTACGGTCCAGGAAGGCCATCGCGATGTCAGAACGGGGAAAGTAGATCACGGGTTCCAGATCACCTTCGCGCAGCTCTAGCGCATTCGAGCTTTCGCCCAGAATGGCCCCACCAGAGCGGACGCTCCATTTGCCGGGTGCTTCGGTGATCGTGATTTCAACCATGTCTTTTCCCTCGTTCTTGTCAGGGCCTCTCCTTTGCCCACTTTATGTGACAGTCTGATGTCAAACTGGCGCAGTTGCGGCATCCAACCACAGTTGAGCGTCCTCGCCCAGCCTTGGCCTGATTTTTTCCGCAACGTCGCGGTGATAACTGTTCAGCCAATCCCGTTCCTGCGCGGTCAGCATGTCGACCAGGATCAGGCGGCGGTCTATGGGCACATAGGTCAGCGTGCGCCACTGCAACATGGCCCGTTCCGCATCGCCGTCGGGCAGCGACGGTGCTTCCTCCACGACAATCAAGTTTTCGATCCGGATGCCAAACGCGCCCTCGCGGTAGTAGCCGGGTTCGTTAGATAGGATCATGCCGGGCTCAAACGGTACATGGCTGACACGCGACAGGCGTTGCGGGCCTTCATGCACGCTCAGATACGCGCCGACCCCGTGCCCGACCCCGTGGTTGAAGTCCTGCCCCGCTTGCCACAGAGGCGCGCGCGCCACGCATTCGATATCGCGCCCGGCCAGACCGATCGGCCAGCGCAGCATCGACATTGCGATCATGCCTTTCAACACGCGGGTAAAGCAGGCCTTCTCGGTCTCGCCAACCTCACCTATTGCGATGGTACGCGTGATGTCGGTGGTGCCGTCCAGATACTGCCCGCCGCTGTCCAGCACCAACAAATGACCGTCCTGCAAGGTGCTGTCGGTCTCTTCCGTCACGCGGTAATGCATGATCGCCCCGTTCGGGCCGGTTCCGGCGATCGTGTCGAATGAGATATCTTGCAGCGCGTTGTCCCGCCGACGGGCCTCTTCCAAACGGGTCACGACCTGCGTTTCGCTGATCTGACCCGGCGTTTGCTGATCCAGCCAGAACAGCGTTTCGACAACGGCAACGGCATCGCGCAGGTGTGCCTCGGCGCTGCCTGCGATTTCGGCCGGGTTCTTGCGCGCTTTGGGCAGGGCGCAAGGGTCGCCACCATCAACCATCCGGTCCCCAAGCGCATCCGCCACAATCTGAGGCACTGTGCCTGGATCGACCTGAACCTTACCTTCTAGGGTAGCAACGGCGTCCAAAAATCCATCAGGCTCATGAACCGAAACCTGAGGGCCCAGATGTTCCCACACTTCGCCTAGTTTTGCTGCAGCCATGAACAGATCAACACGCCCGTCCGCATGCAGAATGGCAAAGCCATGGGCGACCGGGTTGTAAGCAATGTCCGAGCCGCGAATGTTCAACAACCACATGATCGAGTCGGGCAGGGTGATCACCGCCGCGCTTCGCCCGCCGTCACGCAGGCCATCAGCCAGTCGGGTGATTTTGCTTTCAGCGGTTTCCCCTGCAAACTCAATCGGATGTACCTTGACTGGGTTCATCGGAGGAGCAGGCTGATCCCGCCATATCCGGTCCACCAGATTGGCACAGCGCACCAACTCAATCCCGCTCCCCTCAAGATCTTTCTGCGCGGCTTTGATCTGACCGGCGGCATGTAGCCATGGATCAAATCCGACCGGTCCCCCGTTCGGCAACTGCTGTTTCAACCAGCTGCTCAGGCTCACATCGGGCCAAGGCACCGGAGTGTAGTCATCGGCAACCTGCGCCTTGACCTGCGTCCGGTAGCGCCCGTCAATGAACACCCCGGCCACGTCTAGCAGCGCGGCGCAAAACCCGGCCGAGCCGGTGAACCCGGTCAGCCAAGCCAGCCGTTCGTCCCGAGGGGCCACATACTCACCCTGATGCGCATCCGCGCGCGGCACCAGAAACCCGTCCAAACCTTCGCGCTCTAGTTCCTGCCGCAATGCAGCCAATCGCGGAGGTCCCTGTTCGGGCCGTGCTGTAACCTCAAAAGACTGAAACATACCTGCCTCCCTCAAGCCAAAGTGTGGTTTCAAGCCACCTCTTTATCTTTTTGAAAATATTCCCGGCGGAGGCAAGGCCAGCCTCAGCTGGCTCTTTTCATCCCCATCACTCGGGCCCGCGCGCGCGGGTCACTGTCGAACAATGCCGCCAACTGTTCGGTCATGGCACCAGCCAGCTGTTCCACATCGGTGATCGTAACTGCGCGGTCATAGTAACGGGTCACATCATGCCCGATCCCAATGGCCAGCAATTCCACCATCTTGCGCTTTTCGACCATGGCGATCACGTCGCGCAGGTGTTTCTCCAGATAGTTCGCTGGGTTCACACTCAGCGTGGAATCATCGACCGGGGCACCGTCGGAAATCACCATCAAAATCTTACGCGCCTCGCGCCGCGCCAGCATCCGGCGATGGGCCCATTCCAGAGCCTCACCGTCAATGTTTTCTTTCAGCAGGCCTTCTTTCATCATCAGACCCAAATTGGGCCGCGCCCGCCGCCACGGGGCATCGGCACCTTTATAGATGATATGGCGCAGATCGTTCAGACGTCCCGGCTGCTGCGGGCGGCCTGCATTCAACCAAGCCTCACGGGCCTGACCGCCTTTCCAGGCGCGGGTCGTAAAGCCCAGGATTTCGACCTTCACGTTGCAACGTTCCAGCGTCCGGGCCAGAACATCCGCGCAAATGGCCGCAATCGAAATCGGACGCCCGCGCATCGATCCCGAGTTGTCCAGAAGCAGGGTCACTACGGTATCGCGGAACTCGGTGTCCTTTTCGACCTTGAAGCTCAGCGGAGTGGTCGGGTTGGCAACCACGCGCGCCAGACGACCGGCATCGAGGATGCCTTCCTCACGGTCAAATTCCCACGACCGATTCTGTTGCGCCTGCAAGCGGCGCTGCAATTTGTTGGCCAAGCGGCTGACCGCACCCTTCAACGGTTCAAGCTGCTGATCCAGATAAGCACGCAACCGCTCCAGTTCAGCAGGCTCGGCCAAATCCTCGGCCGCGATCTCCTCGTCATGGGTGTTCAGGTAAACCTTATACTCTGGGTCAGCCTCGGATGCAGGCGGAGGGGCAGGTGGCTCCAGCGGAGCCTCTCCCTCTGGCATCTCGGCCTCATCACCCATCTCATCCTCGGCCATCTCGTCCATCGAGACTTGGGCCTGAGATTGATCCTGTTGTTCTTCTTGCGACTGCTCGGGCGTGGCGTCAGGATCCTGTTCCTCCTGATCATCCTGCCCGGTGCTGTCGGGATCGGGCTGCTCTTCGGCGTTTTCCTCGGCCTGATCTTCCTGTTCTTCGTCCAGCTCATCAGGATCATCGCCCAGCTGGTCACCATAGCCTAGATCTTTGATCACCTGACGGGTGAACTTGGCAAACTCTGCCTGATCCGAGAGGATTTCGTCGAGCTTCTCAAGCGTGCCGCCTGCCTGTTCCTCAATGTATCCACGCCAGAGGTTCATGACATTGTTGGCAGCCGGCGGCAGATCACGCCCGGTGGCCAGATGTCGGATCAGATAGCCCGCAGCAACCGACAAAGGGGCATCGGCGGGCTGCTTGCACTGGTCATAACCGCGCCGCAGGGCCTCATGGCTGATCTTAACATCAATGTTGGAAGCCGTACCGGGCATATCCCGCGCGCCCATCGCCTCGCATCGGGCGGTTTCCATCGCTTCATAGAGGTCCCGCGCCATATCTCCGGGCGGGGCATAGCGCATATGGGTCGCGTCATCGTGATACCGGCGCTGCAAGGCCAAGGCATCGGCAGTTCCGCGTGCCAGCAAAACCTCTTCGCGCGTCATCCTGCGGGATACCTGAGGCAATCGCATGGCCTCGCCTGAAAGGCCCGAGGGATCGACGGTATAGCTTACGGAAAGTTCCGGATCATCGGCCATGACTTTGGTGGCCTCAGCCAGAGCTTTCTTGAACGGATCAGCAGGGTTGTCGTTCTTTTGTGCCATGTCCCCAAGCCTTTCACATTGCCGTCCCGATTTCCACCAAACAGGAATCCGGATCCGCCTTCATCTGGCTGAAAATACCTCCGCCGGAGGCATTGCGCCCGCGGCGGGCGCAATTCGGTGTTAGCCCAAGCTCACGCTCGCCGCGCTTTCCGGCAGTTCTTCGTCAAAGCAGCGCTGATAGAACTCCGCCACGGTCTGGCGCTCAAGCTCATCGCACTTATTCAGGAAGGACAGGCGGAACGCATAGCCCACATTGCGGAAAATCTCGGCGTTTTGGGCCCAGTTGATCACGGTCCGTGGGCTCATCACGGTCGACAAGTCGCCATTCATGAAGGCGGTCCGGGTCAGGTCGGCAACTGTGACCATCTGGCTGACTGTCTTGCGGCCCTCAGCCGTGTTGTACAGCGGTGCTTTCGATAGCACGATCATCGTCTCGGCATCGTGGCTGAGGTAGTTCAGCGTCGAGACCAGCGACCAGCGGTCCATCTGAGCCTGGTTGATCTGCTGCGTGCCGTGATAAAGGCCGGTCGTGTCACCCAGACCCACAGTGTTTGCTGTGGCGAACAGGCGGAAATTCGGATTCGGCGTGATGATCTCGTTCTGGTCCAGCAGGGTTAGTTTGCCGTCATGCTCCAGAACGCGCTGGATCACAAACATCACGTCCGCGCGGCCCGCATCATATTCGTCGAACACGATGGCGACGGGGTTGCGCAGGGCCCAAGGCAGGATGCCTTCGTGGAATTCGGTGACCTGCTTGCCATCCCGCAGCTTGATCGCATCCTTACCGATCAGGTCGATCCGGCTGATGTGGCTGTCCAGGTTCACACGCACGGCGGGCCAGTTTAAGCGGGCGGCAACCTGTTCGATATGGGTCGACTTACCTGTGCCGTGATAGCCTTGGATCATCACTCGGCGGTTGTGTGCAAACCCTGCCAGGATCGCCAAAGTCGTCTCTGGGTCGAACTTGTAGGTCGGGTCAATCGCGGGCACCCGGTCGCTACGTTCCGCAAAACCTTTGACCGCCATGTCGGTATCAATGCCGAACACGTCACGGACCGAGATCTCTTCGGTGGGTTTTGCGTTGATATCAATCGATCCGTCAGCCATTCGCCTTGTCCTTATCCTTAGGCCCGTCTTGCCGGGTTTGAACCCGTGTGTGGTGCAACATATTCCGACCAAGGGCAAGGGAAAGCCGCGCGCTAAAAACGCTGACAGGATGTTTCTTATCAACTGGCCTTATCTGCGGGAAGGGCGGGGTCGTGTTAGAGTAGCCTTGAGCAAGCGGCTTGGGTTGGGTTCTTCAATAAATCGTCAACCTTATGAAAACCTGATGTCTCTATTCGCGCGGCAACTACGGCAAGTCGCGGTCTGGGCTCGGGCTTGAGCTCCTGCTCAACGACAAGTTTGAGAGTCCGTTCATTCAATTACCGTTCAGGGGACGCCTCACTCTGAGACTAATCGGGATTTAAATTCACGAAATTAAATATTTCTTTGAATGGGCCTATTTGAAGGGTAAAATGAGCAAAGCCCGCATGTGTAATGGGCTATATGTAGGGGGTTAAGGTGTTCGCGACATCCTTTGTTAAGTCTGGGTGGCTTCAACTGTTACCTGTTGGCGACCGGCAAGGTGCAGTGAATGCCTTTTGACGCGCTCCTCTACACGGTGACTGAGACCGGCGGCACTGGTAACCTCATAGTTCAGGGATCAACGACACCTGCGATTATCTCAGGGCAAACGGTTTCTTTCGATGGCGGCACGACCTTCGTGCCCTACACCTATCTTGGTCAGGGAAATTACCGCGGGACCAGTGAAACCGCGGATTTTATCCAAGTAGGCGGGCAGATTTACGCTTTCAATAGTGTCGATCCGACCGGGTCTCTCAGCACCGGGAATTGGGAGATCACCGTGAGTGACCTCGACCCGGTCAACCCGCCTTGTTTTGTAGCTGGAACGCTGATTGACACAGATGGAGGGCCACGCCCTGTAGACTCTTTGATGGCTGGGGATCGGGTCTGTGTGGCAGGCGGGCAAACACTGCCGATCATCTGGATAGGCAAAAGAACTCTCAGCGCGAACGCGTTGCGCAAAAATCCAAAGTTCAGGCCCGTCCGGATTCAGCGCGGCGCTTTGGGTGATGACCTGCCCAGCCAAGACTTATTTGTTTCTCCCCAGCATCGGATTGTGCTGGAAGGTTGGCGGGCCGAGCTTCTTTTTGGCGAGCCACGGGTTTTTTGTGCCGCAATACACTTGGTGAACGATGGTTTGATCCGTCAAATGCCGCCTGTGGCACCTGTAACTTATTTCCACTTTGCCTGTAGTCGACATGTGGTCCTATCGTCACATGGTTTGCAAAGCGAAAGCTTGTTTCTCGGTGATCTTGCGTTGAAATCATTCCAACGCGAAGACGTCGAGGAATTGCGTGCCTTGTTTCCCGAGCTTAGTAATCCGGCTTCGGCGCAACGACAGCGGACACACTTGCGTTGTCTGAAGCGACCCGAAGCAGAAGTATTGCGGGATTTGTTGCCAGGGCAAGAGCGTTTTACTTAAAGTTCCGGCTGTCCTTGATCTGATCCCAGGCCCAGACGACCTCTTGCAGTTGCTCTTCCTGAGACCGGTCACCGCCGTTCATATCCGGGTGCAGCACCTTGATCAGCTTCTTGTAGGCCTTGCGAACTTCGGCTTTGGACCAGCTGTCATTGGCCTCCAGAATCTCGATAGCGCGCCGTTCGGTGGGCGGAAGGCGACGGCCACCGCCACCCGAGGTGCGGCCTTTGTTCTGGGTGCTGTTTGCCCCCAGAACCTGGTGTGGGTCTTCGATACCCAGACGCGCCCACGCACGGGCCTCGGGGTCGCCCATGGGCTTGGTTTCACGCTCCCAGACTTTGTCCTTCGTGCGTTGTGCGTTCAGTTCAGCCTCGGTCGTGCCGTCGAAGAAGTTCCACTTCTGATTGTACTCGCGCACGTGCTGCTGGCAGAACCAGTAGAAGTCATCCAGAACGTCCGGGGCCTTGGGCGCGCGGTACTTGCCCGCCTCTTCACAGCCCGGGTGATCACAGATTCGCACCGAGGTTTCAGAAGCACCTGACATGCCCCGACGCCCGCGCGGGTTCTTTTTCTTGGCGCTGGAGACGGACATATCGAATCCGAAAGGGTCTGATTTCGTCATGCTGTGATCCTTAAGAACGCATCTTCTCGACTCGGAGGCAGCAGTTTAGTCTAAGCAGCCGAAAGTAGAAGAGGGGGGCGGCAAGTTTTTTTGCCGCTGAGCGTAAAAATGACTGTGACTGACGAAATCCGAACCCGACTGCAGGCCGCCTTTGATCCGCGTGAGCTTGAGGTGGTGGATGACAGTGAAAGCCACCGGGGCCACGCAGGGTTTCAGGAAGGTGGAGAGAGCCATTTCAACGTCCGCATCCGCGCCGCTGCATTCGAGGGCCAATCTCGTGTGGCTCGACATCGTGCGGTTCACAAAGCGCTAGGGGACGTTGTGCCGCGTATCCATGCTTTGACGTTGGATATTGGCGTTTAATCTCGTTTAAAACCGGAGTCGAAAAGCGAGGCCGACCAAAGGTGCTGTGTCATAGCTCTGGCGGGTGATTTCGTTGCCGTTTTCGTCCTCCAGTGTCAGTCGGCCATCGAATTCGGCCCCGGCAAAAACGGTTAAGGACACGCCCGGATTGGGATTATAGCTGAGCGACGCAACCACAGGGAGGCTTTTGTCTTCGCCGATCCCGCTCGGAGCCAACCCCGCGTCGTCCAGCCGGAAGCGAATTTTTTCGGAACGGGCCGACAGTGAAAGGCTGAAATCGTCATTCAGCGCGTAGCTGAGGGTCAGACCCGGCCCGCGAGTCGCGCCGATTCCGGAGCCGGTGTTCAGGTTCCAGCGATCATTGATGTCCCAATCCACCAAAAGCGCGGGAAAGAAATCAACACCGCTATCCTCCAATTGCGTGAAGGCTCCAAAAGCAGGTCCTATGGTCAGGCTTTCGCTGATCTGCCACGCAACGCCCGCAAAAACACCATAGGTACGACCATCCGAAGATGCCGCGCCTTTTTGGTAGTCCCACCTGACCTGAGGCGACACGAACACGCTAGCCCGCTGTCCAGCTTGAATCCGCAGAGGAGCCGATATGCGGATGTCACGAATGTCGTTCCAAGGCTGGTTGTCTGCCGCGCTGAAGTCATAGTCCAGCTGCCCGTAGCTGACCGAAATGCCAAGCGACGTATCGCTATCAAATCGGTACAGTCCGGTGGCCCGCAGGAACGATCGCGTCGCGCTGAAGTCTCCGCCTTGATCCAGATCGGCGCTGCCCTGATATGCGGCGAGCCCGTCGATCTGGCTAACCCAACCCAGACGATGTTGTGCGGCGGCAGGCAGCGCGATCTGGCAGGCGATTGCGGAGAGGAAAAAAAGAAGAGCGGTGCAAGGTTTCATCGCGGCCGGGGCCCTGTTCTGTGACAAAGTGTATCTTGGGACGATACGAGCAGAACCCAGTAACGGATGACCGCCTGAGTCTCGTTGGCTCAATCCGTGTTTTCTAGACCACACCCTCTGGCCCATGTAGTTCTGTTGAGTTTTACTTGGCCTCCTCGCTCGGCTTCAAAGTCAATGGCGGCTCATCTACTTCGGCTGAAATTGGTTCCGGGGCCTGAACCACATCCGGCCCGGGGACGGGCTGAGCCAAGGGCACCCCCTCGGGCGTTTCGCTTGGCGATGGTGTGGCCACGGGGGCTACTGCCTCAGTGGCCTCGGCCTCAATCACCCGACGAAACACCAGCACGTTGCGCCAGTTCGTGGTTGATCCGGTCAGACCCGAGCGTTCCTCGCTGGGCAGCAACTCGGCGCGCTGGTATTCCCATCCCTGTTGGCCCATCTCGTTCAGCACCTGCTCGACCGAGGTGGCAAAGCGGCCCTCGGGCGTTTTGACGCCCTTGGCCTTCGCGCCCTTTTGCGGGGCCGGAATGACTTTGTATTCGTAGCGCGGCATCGACTGTTCCCTTGTACCTTTGGCCGTCAACTTATCACGCAGGTCGCCGGGTGAAAGAGACGTTGCAAGAGTGGCGCAAATCAGCCGGTTCTCTGCGCCGCCTTGGCCACAACCGAGAGGCAAAGCTCGGTCGCCAGCGCCATGTCCTGCACCGAAATCCACTCCAACGGTCCATGAATGCACTGCATGCCGGTGAACAGGTTGGGGCAGGGTGTGCCGAATTCGGTCAGGCGAGAGCCGTCGGTGCCGCCGCGGATCGGAACCGAGAGCGGCTCGATCCCCAGCTCCTGACAGGCTTCGCGCGCCAAATCGACGGGGGTCATGTCATTCTCGAGCCAATAGCGCATGTTGCGGTATTGATGGCTGATGTCGCAGGTGATGGTCGCGCGCGGCTCGGAGGCCTGAACGGCGTCGCAGACCTTGCGCACCAGATCGCGCTGGGCCTCAAGACCTTCCATCTCGAAATCCCGCAGGATCAGCTTGATCTCCATCTCGGACGAGCCGCCATTCATGTCGGTGACATGGATGAAGCCTTCGCGTCCGTCGGTGACTTCGGGGGTCAGTGTGGCCTGCGGGAGGGTCTGTACGATCTTTGCGGCAAGATGGGTGGCATTGACCATCTTTTCCTTAGCTAAACCGGGATGGATCGAAACGCCGGTGATCTTGATCACCGCACGGTCGGCCGAGAAGCTTTCATATTCGATCTCGCCCACTTCCTGCCCGTCCAGCGTATAGGCAAAGTCAGCCTTTAAATCCTTGGGCAGTTGCTCGGTCACGCCGCGTCCGATTTCTTCGTCCGGGGTGAAGGCAATGCGGATGGGCCCGTGTGGAATGTCTGGATTTTCGATCAGGTGCCGCGCCATGGTCATCAGGATGGACACGCCGGCCTTGTCATCAGCCCCCAATAGAGTGGTGCCCGAAGCGGTGACCAGATCATGACCAATCTTCTCGGCCAGATAAGGGTGTTCCTCCGGGGACAGAACCAAATCGGGATCGTCGGGAAAGGTGATCTCACCGCCGTTAAATCCTTTGATGACGCGCGGTTTGACGCCGGTTGCGTTGAATTGAGGGGCGGTGTCGACATGGGCGAGGAACCCCACGGTCGGCCCTTCGGCGGTGCCAGGAATGGTCGCCACAACGACGCTGTCGCCAGTCATCTCGACATCCTGCGCACCGATTTCAGTCAGCTCCTGCTGCAGCAGGTTCAGCATGTCGAACTGAATGGGCGTACTTGGGGTCGAAGGTGATGTCTCATCGCTCTGGCTGTCGATGGCCGCGTAGCGCATCAGACGGTTTTCAAGTTCCTGATCGAATTTTCTGGTCATGGCACCTCTCCTGCGCGAAAGAAAGGGCGCAAAAGAAAACGGAGTCAAGCAGGTGGCCTGACTCCGTCGCATAACTGTGAAAACGGGCTTATGAGCCCAGCTTTTGGGCAACCAGCTCGTTAACGGCCTTGGGGTTGGCTTTGCCGCCGGTGGCTTTCATCACCTGACCGACAAACCAGCCTGCCAGCTTGGGATTTACCTTGGCCTTTTCGACCTGCGCCGGGTTGGCGGCGATGATCTCGTCCAAAGCAGCCTCGATCGCGCCGGTATCGGTGACCTGCTTCATGCCGCGTTCTTCGACGATCTGCGCCGGGTCACCACCTTCGGTGTAGACGATTTCGAACAGATCCTTGGCGATCTTGCCCGAGATGGCATCCGAGGAAATCAGATCGATAATCCCACCCAACTGCGCCGGAGATACAGGCGAGTCGGTAATGTCATGATCATCTTTTTTCAGGCGGCCAAACAGTTCGTTAATGACCCAATTCGCGGCCAGTTTGCCGTTGCGGCCTTTTGCGACCTCTTCGAAATAGGCGGCGCTTTCGACCTCGGCTGTCAGCACTGAGGCGTCATAGTCGGTCAGGCCGAACGCTTCAATGAACCGCGCTTTTTTCTCGTCGGGCAGCTCAGGCAGCTTGGCGGCGATGTCGTCGACCCATGCCTGTTCGATCTCCAAAGGCAGCAGGTCGGGGTCCGGGAAATAGCGGTAATCATGCGCTTCTTCCTTGGACCGCATCGAGCGGGTCTCACCCTTGTCCGGGTCATACAGGCGGGTTTCCTGATCGACCTTGCCACCAGCTTCGACGATGGCGATCTGACGGCGGGCTTCGACCTCAATCGCCTGCTGAATAAAGCGCATCGAGTTCATGTTCTTGATCTCGCAGCGGGTGCCCAGATGCGAGAAGTCCTGCGTTTCCTGGTACTTCTCATATGCGCCCGGCAAACAGATCGAGACGTTCACGTCCGCCCGTAGGTTGCCGTTTTGCATGTTGCCATCACAGGTGCCCAGATAGCGCATGATCTGACGCAGCTTGGCGATATAGGCGGCGGCTTCTTCGGGGCCGCGGATGTCGGGGCGCGAGACGATCTCCATCAAGCAAACGCCCGTCCGGTTCAGATCGACGAAGGACATATGCGGGTCCATGTCGTGGATCGATTTGCCCGCGTCCTGCTCCATGTGAATGCGTTCGATCCGAACCATGCGTGCGGTGCCGTCGCCCATCTCAACCAGCACTTCACCTTCGCCCACGATGGGGTGGTACAGCTGCGAAATCTGGTAGCCTTGCGGCAGGTCAGGGTAGAAATAGTTCTTGCGGTCAAAAGCCGATTTCAGGTTGATATCCGCTTTCAGGCCAAGACCCGTGCGCACGGCCTGTTCCACGCAATATTCGTTGATCACCGGCAGCATGCCCGGCATCGCCGCGTCCACGAAGGCCACGTTCGAGTTCGGTTCGGCCCCGAATTGGGTCGACGCGCCGGAAAACAGCTTGGCATTGGACGAGACCTGAGCGTGCACCTCCATCCCGATCACCAGTTCCCAATCGTGCTTGGCCCCGGCAATGGTTTTAACTTTGGGCATTTCGTATGTCAGGTCGAGCATGGCGCGCCTCTAATTTCCGCAGAAGTCTAGGCTTGCGTATTAGGCCCGGCGCGCCAAAGGGGCAAGGGGTTAGTTCCCTGAGACTTGCAACCCCGTCGGCGTGAAGGTCACGCTTTGACCATCGCGCAGTTCCTCGCGCAGTTGATCGGCGATCGCGCGCAGCGCATCTCGGCGGCCACGAGCGGCGAAGCGCTCGGTCGAGTTGACGCGAAGGCTGTTGCTGAACCCGTTCGCCGCATGGGCCCAGATCAGGGGGTGCAGCTCGGTCAGGTGATCGCGGATCAACCAATTTGCGGCCTCGCAAATCTGTTTGCGGGCGATGTCAGCCTTTGGGTTGCGGCCCATCCCGTTTTGCAGCGTGACCGAACAGTAGGCCGCCAACAGGTTGATCGTCTGCTGGTCGGGACGGCGTTCGACGATGTCTTGCAGACCTTCCAGAAAATACTCAACATCCACGCGCGCGCAGGCTTCGTCATCCAATGCAATGGCATCGAACTGGACCCAGGTATATCCGCCAGCACCCCATGTTTTCTGAGTGCGCGCGGCGTTGCGTAGGGCCTGCACCTCTAGCTGGTCGTAGGTTCCAAACCTGCGTGGCAACAGATGACTGCCCATGGCGCGCATGTGGCGATGGTTTTGCGGGTCAAGCGTGATCAGCTCTTCGTATTTGTCTGCTACACGGGTGCGTGGGCTGACATGGCCCGCCAAAAGGGCACAATCCGCAGCGGCAATCGCTGGGCTGTTCGGCATGGCAGAGCGGCAGTCCTTCAGCAAATCGGAAGCGCGGTCGAAATGCGCGGCGCACCGGGATTGATGCAGGGCAGGCAGGTCTTTTGGGTCTGCTGTCCCACGCCATGCCCAAGCCAAATCAATATGAGCCAATGCCACCACAAGGGCGATCATAGGATCATCGGGGTGGTTCTGAATTTCACCCTCCAGTTCAGAGATGCCCGCCAGAAAATCATAGTCCGACTGAGTTCTGCCATCCGACAGGGCATGTTCCGCAGCCAGCACAACATCTGCCCGGGCCCCGAACCCCAACAGGTCGGCAACCGGTTGGCCGCAGGGTGTTGTTTCGCGTGCGTCATCCGCGGCCCGCATCTCTTTTGAGAGTTCGCCCCACATATCCTGACGCGCCAGATGGCGTCCGCGTTCAATAACCTGATGACCGGCGGTGTCATCTGTTTCCGCGATAGGGATGTTCAACTGCCCCGAGGCGACAAGCCATGCCGTTGCATCCGCAACAGACGCGGGCAAAGGCGTAGAGGTGGGACTGGAAGAGCCGAAAATACGGGCGGCAGCCGCCCTGAAAGACCGAAACATGGCAAAACTCGAACTGTAACAAACGTGTAACGCGTCCAGTTTGCCAAAAACTGTGTCTATTTCAAGGAGTCGTTGCGCGCGCAAGTCCGAGGTGTGATCAATTAGCCGATGGGCTTGGTATTGTTTCAAAAAACCCTAAAATGATGACGCTCAACGGTAAATCCCGCCTGCTGCAACACGTCTTCAAGCTCTTTGTGTGGGGGCAGCGACTCATCCGGTAGGCGGATGCGCTTGTCTGACTTCAGCACTGCCGAAACGCGAACCGAGAAATCCCAGCGGGTGTCAAATCGGAACCGCTCCACCTCGGACAGGTCCAGTTCACCGCTACGTTGGCCCGTGAACCACCGCAGTTTCTCGCCGGTCAGTTCGACCCCGGCGCTAGTGTCTTTCACGATATCCCAGACCGCTGGCAGCGTCGCCAGCGCCAGCAACGCCATCAACCACCAAGCCGCGTTCAGGAAAATGATCAGACCGATCAGCACAGCGTAGATGCAGATCAGCAAGATCACCACACGCGGGTTCCGGTTTTGCCGTGTAAAGCTGAACGAAGTCATACGCCGAGGATGCGTGAGACCATCTCGGTCGTGTCGCGTGACAGGTCGGGCGTGTCTGCGATCCGGCGCAGCTGCGCGCTCATCAGCGCCTGACGGTCGGCGTCATATCGTTTCCACGTCTGGAACGCTGAACACATACGCGCCGTGGTCTGCGGGTTCACCGGGTCCAACCGAATCAGCCAATCGGCAAGTAGGGCATAGCCCGCTCCGTCTGCCTGATGGAAACCCGCGTGATTCATGGCCAGAGATCCCATCAAGGCGCGGAATCGGTTGGGGTTTTTCCAATTGAAATCGGGATGCTCTGTCAGGGTCCGCGCGGCCTCTACTGTTCTCTGATGGGCGGCCATCGAGACCTGCAGACCAAACCATTTGTCGACCACCAGCCGGTCATGTTTCCACTGGTCGTAGAAGGCGCTCAGTTCCGCCTCACCTTTGCCCGCACGCAACAGGCAGGACAGGGCGGTCAGTTGCAGGGTCATATTGTCGGCCGTTTGGTACGCGTCTGCCGCCTTGCTGCCGCCGTCCAGCCGCGAGGTGAGAGCAAGCGCTGCTCCGCACAATGCCCGCTTGCCGGATTGCGCCGCATCCGGTTGGTAGGGGGCGTCCACAAGTGTTTCGCTGTGCAGTTTGGGAAGCAGGTCCTGTACGTGTTGCGCAGTGGCTTGACGGAGAGTCTCGACCGCAGTCCAGATGGCCATCGGGTCGGGCGTGACACCCTTGTCATGCAGGGCGGCGGCCAGTTCGGATTGGGTCGGAAGGCCCAGCACTAGCGCCCGATAGGCCGGGTCCAGTGTTTCGTCCCGCAGCACGGCCAACAGGCCATCCAGATAGTCGGAATCCGGCGTCGCCTCTTGGGTGATCATGCGCAGCAGAGTGTCCTCGGCCAGCGAGCGCCCGGCCTGCCAGCGGTTGAATGGATCGGTGTCATGGGCCAGCAGAAAGGCGCGCTCAGCATTCGACGTGTCATGTTCAAGGATCACAGGGGCCGAGAAATCGCGTAGGATTGAGGGCACGGGTTTGGTCGCAAGTCCGGCGAAGGAAAAGCTCTGCTCGGCCTCGGTCAGCTCCAGCACTTGGGTTGCGTGAACCTCGTCGCCGTTCGGGCCCAGCAAGCCGACAGCGACGGGAATGACCTGAGGCTGCTTATCCTCTTGTCCCGGAGTCGGGTCGGTGCGTTGGCTCAGCGTCAGCGTGTAGGTACCATCCGCCCATTCCTCCGCCACGGATACGCGCGGGGTGCCGGACTGGCTGTACCAGCGTTTGAACTGGCTCAGGTCGCGGCCTGTTGTGTCCTCGAAGACTTGCAGCCAATCCTCTATCGTACAGGCCTGCCCGTCATGGCGGTCAAAATAGAGGTCCAGTGCCTTACCATAGGCCTCATCCCCGACCAGACGTTTCAACATGCCGATGACCTCGGCACCTTTCTCATAGACGGTTGAGGTGTAGAAGTTGTTGATTTCCTGAAAACTCTCGGGCCGAACAGGGTGCGATAGCGGGCCATTGTCCTCGGGGAACTGCCGTGCGCGCAGGTCGATGGCGTCGTGGATGCGCTTGACCGGAGCCGAGCGCATGTCCGAGGTGAACTGCGCATCGCGGAAAACGGTCAGGCCCTCTTTGAGGCACAGCTGAAACCAGTCGCGGCAGGTGATGCGGTTGCCGGTCCAGTTGTGGAAATACTCATGCGCGATGATCGCCTCGATCCGTTCGAAATTCACATCGGTCGAGGTTTCCGGGCTGGCCAAAACGGCTGAAGAGTTGAAGATGTTCAGCCCCTTGTTCTCCATCGCGCCCATGTTGAAATCATCCACGGCGACGATGTTGAACACGTCCAGATCGTATTCGCGGCCGTAGACGTCCTCATCCCATTTCATGGACTTCTTGAGCGCCTCCATCCCGAAGGCACACTTGCCTTCATCGCCGGGGCGAACCCATAGGTTCAGTTCGACATCGCGACCGGACATGGTGGTGAACTGGCCCGGATGCGCGATCAGGTCTCCGGCGACCAGAGCAAACAGGTAGGCGGGTTTGGGCCACGGATCCGTCCATTCGGCCCAGCCTTCGCCCTTGCCGGATGGGTTGCCGTTGGACAGCAGCGCCGGAAGGTCGCCATTTATGCGTACCGTGAAGGTCGACATCACGTCGGGGCGGTCCGGGTAGTAGGTGATCTTGCGGAACCCTTCGGCCTCGCACTGGGTGCAATACATGCCATTCGACATATAGAGCCCTTCAAGCGCGCTGTTATTGCCGGGGTCGATCTCAACCTCCGCCTCCCAGACAAAGGGGGCGTCGGGGGCGGCAACCGTCAGCCCCTCAGGCGTGAGGGAGGGGGATACGTCGGCACCGTCGATGGAGGCGCGGATCAGCTTCAGTTGCTCTCCATACAGGAAAAAGGTGCGATCGCTGGCCTCTGGATTCGGACGAAAGGCGATGCGGGATGTGACGCGGGTGGCATTTGCTGCCAGATCAAATGTCAGATGCACGTTGTCCACCAGATACCCGAACGGGGTGTAGTCTTTCAGATAGATTGTGGTGGGGGCGGCGTCGCGCATCGGGGGCCTCGCAAAACTTGGGTCGAGGGCGACGTTAGGGGCATCGCGGCAGGGCTGCAAGCCGCCTATATCCGCTATCAGTGACGGTGATTAGCCATTTTGGTAAGATTTTCTTACCAGAACGTAGCGGCATACGTTGCCTATCGGAAACTTTCGCTCTACATGCTAGCGGCATACAGTGGCGTACATTCGTGGGAGAGGAAGATAATGGCCAGCAGACAGACACGCAGCGGACTTCAGGTCGATCCGGTTCTGGTCGCATTCATCGAAGGTCAGGCTTTGCCCGGCACCGGTGTCACCGCCGAGACCTTCTGGAATGGCCTGTCGCGGATGGTATCCGAACTGGGTCCCAAGAACCGCGCCTTCCTTGCCAAACGCAAAGAGATTCAGGACCAATTGGATGCATGGCATCTGGATCGCAAAGGTCAGGACCACGACGCCGATGCTTATCAAGCGTTCCTGCACGAGATCGGGTATCTGGTCGAAGAGGGCGAAGACTTCCAGATCGAAACCGCCAATGTCGACCCCGAGATCGCCGCTACGCCGGGCCCTCAGCTGGTTGTACCGATCACCAACGCGCGCTTTGCTTTGAACGCCGCCAATGCCCGATGGGGCAGCTTGTATGACGCGCTCTATGGCACGGATGCGATGGGTGATTTGCCTGCGGGTGGAGGCTACGATGCTGCCCGCGGCGCGCGTGTCATTGCATGGGCCAAGGCGTTTCTCGACGATGCCGTGCCACTGGCCAGTGGATCCTGGGCGGACGTCACAAAGCTGAGCGTTGAGGCCGGCGCTTTGGTTCCTGCTCTGGAGGACGCCTCCAGCTTTGTGGGCCATGGCGGCGGCGCTGAAAAGCCCGAGTTCATCCTGTTGAAAAACAACGGTCTTCACATTCAGATCATGATCGACCCAATCAGCGCGATTGGCGCTGCTGATCCGGCCAACATCTCGGACCTGCGGCTCGAGTCCGCGTTGTCGACGATCATGGATTGCGAGGACTCCGTGGCCTGTGTGGATGCAGCCGACAAGGTTGTTGCCTACGGTAACTGGCTGGGTCTGATGAAGGGTGACCTGACCGAAGAAGTCAGCAAGTCCGGCAAGACATTTACCCGCCGGTTGGCGGCTGATCTTGACTTCACAGACGTGAACGGCGCTGAGGGGCGCCTCAAAGGCCGCTCGCTGATGCTGGTACGCAATGTGGGCCATCTGATGACCAACCCGGCCGTTCTGGATGCCGAGGGCAACGAGATCGGCGAGGGCCTCATGGATGCGCTCTGCACGACGTTGATCGCCATGCATGATCTGGCGCGCGACGGCGGCAACTCAGTCACCGGGTCGGTCTATGTGGTGAAGCCAAAGATGCATGGACCCGAAGAGGTCGCCTTCTCGGTCGAGATTTTCGACATGGTCGAAGACATCCTCGGCCTGCCGCGCAACACCGTGAAGCTGGGTATCATGGATGAGGAACGGCGCACCTCGGCCAACCTCAAGGAATGTATCCGGGCCGCGAAATCGCGCGTGGCCTTCATCAACACTGGCTTCCTTGACCGGACTGGGGATGAGATCCACACTTCTATGGAGGCAGGCCCGATGCTGCCCAAGGGCGACATCAAAAACACGCCGTGGATTGCGTCCTACGAGGATCGCAACGTCGATATCGGTCTGGCCTGCGGCCTGAAAGGCAAGGCGCAGATCGGCAAAGGTATGTGGGCCATGCCCGATCGCATGGGCGATATGCTGGAGGCCAAGATAGGCCATCCGCAATCAGGCGCCACTTGCGCGTGGGTTCCCTCGCCAACCGCTGCGACTTTGCATGCCACGCACTATCAAAAGGTCGACGTTCTGGCCCGTCAGGATGAACTGGCCGCAGGTGGGGCACGCGGCACGATGGAGGATTTGCTGACCGTTCCGCTGCTGGGTGGACGCAACCTCAATGATGATGAAATCACTCGTGAGGTCGAGAACAACGCGCAGGGTATTCTCGGATACGTCGTGCGTTGGGTTGATCAGGGTGTTGGATGCTCGAAAGTGCCGGACCTGAACGACATTGGTTTGATGGAAGACCGTGCGACCTGTCGGATTTCCAGCCAAGCGCTGGCCAACTGGCTGCACCACGGTGTTGTCAGCGAAGAACAGGTGATGGAGGCGATGCAGAAGATGGCGGCCGTTGTGGACCGTCAGAACGAAGGTGACGCTTCCTATCATCCGATGGCGCCCGGCTTTGATGGCATCGCATTTCAGGCGGCATGCGATCTGGTGTTCAAGGGGCGCGTTCAACCGTCGGGCTATACCGAGCCGGTTCTGCATGCCCGCCGTTTGGAGTTGAAAGCCAGCTTGGGTTAAGTGGATAGGGCGGGAACGAGGAGGCTGTCTGCCCACTCGCGCTTCCCCGAGGATATTTTTAGCCAGATGAAAGGGATCAGGGATGGCAATTTCCTTGCGCAAGGCGCGTACCATCATTCGCAAAGCTCTGGAAGAGGGGCGCCGGTTGGAGTTGAAACCGCTTTCGGTCGTTGTGCTGGATGCAGGCGGTCATGTTATTGCGTTTGAGCGTGAAGATGGCGCGGCCCCCGGACGGTTTGGGATTGCGCAGGGCAAGGCTTATGGCTCGGTCATGTTGGGTATGGCCGGGACGGCGCAGATGCAGCGGGCAGAAGCGCAGGCCTATTTCATGGCTGCGGTGAACGGCGTCTACGGTGGGCAGGTGGTTCCGGTGCCGGGCGGTGTGCTGTTGCGCGACAAGAAAGGGGCCGTGATTGGCGCCGTTGGCGTGACGGGCGACACCTCGGACAATGACGTGCTTGCTGCGATGGCAGGGATCGAAGCCGCGAACCTTGTTGGCGAAAGCTGATTTCCTTGAAGATGGAGAGAGCCTGCGCAGGCTCTTTCACCCAAACTGGACTTTTTGCATTGCCCGTTTAGCGGGCAATGGGAGCCCGATTGTCACACTGTCCTATCGTTTGAATAGATGTGCGGCATTGAACACGTACTTGCGCTGACACACAGGGCCTGTGCTATTGCGCGCTGTTGTCCCTGCCGATAGCTTTTCCACACGTTTAGGAAACAAATTGGGAAAGCAGAATGTCTCGACCCGTCGTCGGTATCATCGGCAACTCTTACTTGATGAATGACAACTACCCGACGCATGCCGGTGGCGCCATGAACTCGGATGCCGTTGCGAATGTTTCAGGGTGTTTGCCACTGCTGATCCCGGCTGATCCACGTTACGTCTCGGTCGAGGAATTGCTGGACGCGTGCGACGGGTTTCTTCTGACGGGCGGTCGCCCCAATGTGCACCCCGAGGAATATGGTGAGCCGCCGACCGAAGCGCATGGCGATTTCGACCGGGCACGTGATGCGATTACCTTGCCGCTGGTACGCGCCTGTGTTGAGCGCGGCCAACCCTTCTTTGGAATTTGCAGAGGTTTTCAAGAAGTTAACGTTGCGATGGGCGGTACGCTCTATCCCGAGATCCGCGACCTTCCGGGGCGGCAGAACCACCGGATGCCTCCTGATGGAACGCTAGAGGAGAAGTTTGCGCTGCGCCATGTCGTAACTCTGAACGACGGCGGCGTGTTCCATCGGCTGTTTGGTGCGCGCGAAGTGATGACCAATACGCTGCACGGTCAAGGGATCAAGGCCGTAGGCCAGAATGTTGTGATCGACGGTCATGCACCGGATGGCACGCCCGAGGCGATTTATGTCAAAGATGCGCCGGGCTTTACCCTCTCAGTCCAATGGCACCCGGAGTGGGATGCTGCAAATGACCCGGTCTCGCGCCCGTTGTTTGAGGCGTTTGGCGCAGCCGTCAAAGCCTGGTCCGCTGGATCAAGCACGCGGTTTCTGCAACAAACAGCATAAAATTTTTAGGCACCGGTCCGGCCGGGAGGGGATGCCGGACCGGTGCGTCGCGATCAAATCAGTAGGTCGAACTGATTGATCAGCGGCAGGGTTCGTGCACGTTCTCCGGTCAGATCAAACAGCGCATTACCTAAGGCCGGCATCGAGGGGGGTGTACCGGGCTCACCTGCGCCGCCCATATGGCGGTTGGTCTCGAGAACGCGCACTTCGACCCGCGGAGCCGTGTGCATGCGAAGTGCGTCATAGTCGGGGAAGTTGAACTGCTCGACTTCGCCCTCGGCAAAGGTGATCTCGCCGTAGCAAGCGGCGCTCAGGCCGTACATCATCCCGCTGAACATCTGCGCTTTGACGTTTTCTGGGTCCAACGCAAGACCCATGTCACAGGCGATCCACGCCTTGTTGATGCGGATGGTGCCGTCTTCGTCGACCACCTCGATCACCTGCGCAACCGGAGTGCCAAAGCTGTAGGTAAAGGCCACTCCGCGCCCGACGCCAGCCGGAGTTTGACCCGTCCAGCCAGACATCTCTTTCACGGCCTCAAGGCAACCTGCCGAGGGGGCGTGTTCGGTCTTCATCAACTCCAGTCGGAATTCCAGCGGGTCGCGGCCTGCGGCGTGGGCCATCTCATCCATGAAGGTCTCATGGAAAAAGCCGTTATGGCTGTTGCCGACCGAGCGCCAGAAGCCAACAGGCACGTCGAGCTTCGCGATATGGCCGCTCATCCGGTAGTTCGGAACCGCATAGGGTTGGTTGAAGAAGCCCTCGACCAGAACCTTGTCAGGGCCTGCGCCGGGCATGCCGGTATAGCGCTCGACCGCTTGCTGCGTACAGGATTGCGAGGCAACAGCGCCGTCGATCAGCACCGCTTTGCCATCCTTCACAGCGCCGCGCAGCCGAGCGATCGCGCCAGGGCGGTAGTAGTCGTGGCGCATGTCTTCTTCGCGGCTCCAGGTCGTCTGGACCGGAGTGCCGGGCACCGCCATGGCGACCTTGGTAGCGATCTCGCCGAAATCCAGTTCCCCACGACGACCAAACCCACCGCCCAGATAGGTGGTGTGGATCTGCACCGCATCCGTATCCAGACCGGCGGTATTGGCGACGCGGAATTGGATCAGAGTGGGCGCTTGATTGCCGCACCACAGTTCCAGCGCGTCTCCGGTGAAAAGCGCGGTGGCGTTCATCGGCTCCATCGTAGCGTGCGCCAGATAGGGCAGGCGGTATTCGGCGGTGATTTCGGTTGCGCCCTCGGGTGTGACGCTCACGTCGCCGTCGTCGCGCATGGTCGAGTTCGGTGCATCGTCAAATGCTTCGGCGATCTTGGCGAATATGCCGTCGGTTTCCGGCGGGTAGGGGGCATCCCCCCAGTCCACGTCGATCGCCTCAACCGCTTGATTGGCGAGCCATGTGTTGTTGGCGATGACCGCAACGCCAGTGCCTAGATCGACGATCTGTTCGACCCCCGGCATGTCTTTTGCGGCGCTGTCGTCATAGCCGTCCATCGCGCCGCCCAGCTTGGGGTTCATGCGCACGGCTGCAAATTTCATACCCGGCAGGCGGACATCGACGCCGAATTCAGCGGTGCCTGTGGCTTTGCTAACCATGTCCAGACGCGGTTGGGTCTGGCCCAGATATCGCCATTGGGATGGGTCACGCAGAGGCACCTCGACCGGCTCTAGACCGGCCGCATCCATTGCGAGGTCGGTATAGGCGATCTTGTCGCCATTGGGCGCGATGACATGCCCCGAGGCCGTCTGTAGTTGCGACGGGTCAACCTCCAGACGGTCGGCAGCTGCCCGTTTCAGTGTCTCGCGGGCCGACGCGCCGGCCTGCCGCATCCGCCCGAACCCGTCTTTCATCGAGGTCGAGCCACCGGTGACCTGAAGGCTCAGCGCTTTGCCGAGGACACCCAGCGCCTCACCCAGATTGTGCTGGAAGTTCGAGATGTCGTAGCCCTTGTTTGGCAGCCCTTCGCCAACAAGCGCGGAATTGTAATACGCCGCCGCAGCAGGGCCGTGCAGCACGTTGATCTGGTCAAGATCGACATCTAGTTCTTCAGCGATCAAAGCAGCCCAGGTCGTCTTTACGCCCTGTCCCATTTCGGCACGCGGGGCGAACAATGTCACGCCATTCTGGTCGATCAGAATGAACGGGTTAAGCGCGGCCTCACCCTCGCCAGGTTTCAGAGGGTTTGGGGCGGGACGGGTGACGTAGTAGGCACCAAAGGCCACACCGCCGACAATCGCGGCCGAGCCGATAAGGAAGGTGCGGCGCAGAATTTTTCCAACTTTGCCCATCTCTTAAGCCTCCTGCAACTTGCCAGCGGCGTCTTGGATCGCGGCGCGGATGCGGGGATAGGTGCCACAGCGGCACAGGTTGCCCTGCATCGCGTCATCTATGTCCGCGTCGGTTGGAGCGGGGTTTTCGGCCAGCAAAGCCGCCGCCTGCATGATCTGCCCGGACTGGCAGTAGCCGCATTGCGCGACCTGATGATCTACCCAGGCCTGCTGGATCACGGCTATCGCTTCGGGCGAACCGATGCCTTCGATCGTAGTCACATCGCCCCAGACATCGGACAGCGACACCTGACACGATCGCACGGCCTCACCATCGATATGCACGGTGCAAGCGCCACAGGCGGCCACACCGCAACCGAATTTGGTTCCGGTCAGGCCGACCTCATCCCGGAGAACCCAAAGCAGGGGGACGTCGTCGGGCAGGTCAACCTGATGTTGCTTGCCGTTGATCTTCAGCGCGGTTGCCATGGCACACCTCTCGTAGCTGTGGCGGTTTCTGACATAATTGTCTGAAAGTGTCAGTATGTCAATTGACAAATTAAACGAAAAGTGTCAGATCGGTTTCATGACGGAAAAACAGGACGATCCGCGGCAACAGGCCATTCTTGCGTCGGCGCTTGAGGCGTTCGCGGCCTATGGGTTTCGCAAAACCTCGATGGACGATATCGCCAAAGGGGCGGGTATGTCGCGCCCGGCCGTTTATTTGCACTACAAGAATAAAGAGGCGATTGTCCGCAGCCTGACGCGCGCGCACTACGCCGAGAAGACCGCAAACGTATCGCGGGCCTTGTCGGGTAGTGGTAGCGTGTCCCAGCGTTTGGCGCGTGCGATTGACGGCCAGATCAAGGGGTTGGCTGAGATACTGACCTCTCCCCACGGGCGCGAGATGCTGGATACCAGCAAATCGACCGCCTCGGACATTTTGGCCGAGGGTGAGGCGGAAATGACCGCGCTTTATGCCGACTGGTTGCACCGCGAAAACAGTGCCGGACGCGTCCACCTACCCAACGGCCCGGAAGAGACAGCGAAGACCATCACCGCGACCCTGATGGGCGTCAAGATGACCGCAACCAACGCAGCTGAATTCGAGCAACGTATCTCGCAATTGGCGGAATTGCTGGGCGCCGGGCTCGAGGTCAGGTAACCCGCTGGCGGATTTTGTACTCGGGTTGGTCCCACAGGTCGTTGGTGATGATGTCCGCCAGAATATCTGCGGCCTGTTCCACGTCGTTCTCGTCAACATAAAGCGGCGTGAAGCCAAAGCGCATGATGTCCGGCGCGCGGAAATCTCCGATCACGCCGCGGGCAATCAGCGCCTGCATGGCCGCATATCCTTCGGCAAAGTGGAATGAGACCTGACTGCCACGCTGCGCCGGATCGCGTGGGCTGGCGAGGGTTATGCCGGGGCAAGTGGCCTCGACCTTTGCAATGAACAACTCGGTCAGTGCGATGGATTTCGCCCGGACATCGGCCATCTCGATCATGTCCCAGACATCCATCGCCGCAGACAGCGCCGCCATTTGCAAGATCGGAGGGGTGCCGACCCGCATCCTCTCGATCCCCGAACCGGGACGATAGTCGAGATCGAAGGCAAAAGGTGCTTCGTGCCCCAACCATCCCGAAAGCGCGGGGCGGACACGGTCGGACAGGCGCGGGGCGACGTAGATGAACGCGGGCGCGCCGGGGCCGCCGTTGAGGTATTTGTATGTGCATCCGACCGCGAAATCGGCATTGCACCCGGCCAGATCGACCGGAATTGCACCGGCAGAATGGGCCAGATCCCAAACCGTCACCACACCGTTGGCATGGGCCAACTCGGTCAGAGCTTTCATGTCGTGCATACGGCCGGTGCGATAGTCGACCTCGGTCAGCATCAGAACGGCGACCTCTTCTGTGATGTTTTCAGCGACCTCTTCCGGGGCGACGACGCGCAATTCGTACTCCGCGCCCAGCGAGCGCAGCAATCCGTCCGCCATATACAGATCGGATGGGAAATTGCCGTTGTCCGACAGCACAACCTTGCGGTTCGGGTTCAGCTCCAACGCCGAAGCAACGGCCTGATAGACTTTGATCGACAGCGTGTCACCCACCACAACGCTGCCTGCCTCTGCCCCGATCAGGCATCCGATCCGATCCCCCAGACCCGTGGGCAATCCCATCCATCCGGCCTTGTTCCAACCGGTAATCAGCATCTGCCCCCATTCCTGCGTCGCCGTCTGGTGCAGACGCGCATCAACCGCCTTTGGCAACGGACCCAGAGAGTTGCCGTCAAGATAGAGAATGCCTTCGGGCAGTTCGAACATGGCTTTGGTTGCTTTGAAGTCGGTCATTCCGGCTGGGCCCTGTTGTTTATTTTGGTTATATCCGTTGGCTATCGGATGCGCTAAGCGCTGTCTACCGATGCATATCTTCGAAATAAATTGCCGCGACCTTTTGATGTTTTGATCTTAAGGTCGGAAAGCGGTAGACAAACTGTCGAAAACGACACTTTCTTTGAGAGATATCGACAGGTAATCAGCGCGAATGCAGAAAATCGACATCCCTCCGATCTGGTTGCTGGGGGCGGCTTGCCTCGCGTGGTTTCAAGCGCAACACCTGTCCTTTGGGCTGTCCCTTGAAGGGTGGATGACTGATCTTGCAAGCGGCGTGCTCATCGGTGGCGGTATTGTTTTGGCTGTTCTGGCGGTTGTCGAATTCCGCCGCCATCAAACGACGGTAATGCCGCACCAGACCCCATCCAGCATGGTGCAAAGCGGAATTTTCAAACGCAGCCGGAACCCAATCTATCTGGGAGACGTCCTTATCCTGACCGGTTTGATCCTGCGTTTCGATGCGGTGCTGTCGCTGGTTCTGGTGCCGATTTTCGTCTGGATCCTGGAACGCCGCTTTATCGAGCCGGAAGAGGATCGCTTGCGCCGCAAATTTCGCGCTGACTTCGCCCGTTATGCGCAAAAGACGCGACGCTGGATTTGAAGGTGTGCTGCCAATGACACAACGTAACGAATGCTGCAGTTGCGAAATAATCTTTCGCAATGTAGGTGAGGATTGAACGAAAGATGCAAAGAACTCGCGCGAACATATCGAAAGTAAAGGAGGCTCTCCGTTGAAGATAGGAACGCCAAAAGAAGTTTTTGACGGTGAGAACCGGGTGGCGATGACGCCGGACTCGGCGCGCCAGCTGCAAAAACTGGGCTATGACTGCCTGATCGAAAAGGGTGCCGGTGCTGCGGCAGGCTTTTCTGATGCGGCTTATGAAGAGGCCGGTGTCGAGGTTATGAAAACAGCGGCGTCGCTTTGGAAAGCTGCGGATATCGTCGCCAAGGTGCGCCAGCCGAATGAGACCGAGCTGAAGCGTCTGACCAAAGGCAAGACGCTGATCTCTTTCTTCAACCCGGCCGGGAACGAAGAAGGGATGGAGGCTGCCAAGTCCAAAGGCGCGAATGTCATCGCGATGGAGATGGTTCCGCGTATTTCCCGTGCGCAAAAGATGGACGCTTTGTCCTCGATGGCGAACATCGCTGGGTACCGCGCGGTAATCGAAGCCGGCAACAACTTTGGCCGGTTCTTCACCGGTCAAGTGACGGCGGCCGGTAAAGTGCCGCCTGCAAAGGTGCTGATCGTGGGGGCCGGTGTGGCTGGTCTTGCTGCGATTGGGACGTCCACGTCGCTCGGTGCAATCACCTATGCGTTCGACGTGCGCCCCGAAGTGGCCGAACAGGTCGAGTCGATGGGGGCCGAGTTTGTCTATCTGGACTTTGAAGAAGACCAGCAGGACGGCGCGGCCACCGGCGGCTATGCCTCGGTTCAGTCGGAAGAGTTCCGCGAAGCGCAGCTGGCCAAGTTCCGTGAGCTGGCGCCCGAGATGGACATCGTGATCACCACCGCGCTGATCCCGAACCGCGAAGCGCCCGAGCTTTGGACCAAGGATATGGTCGAAGCGATGAAGCCGGGCTCGGTCATCGTCGATTTGGCGGCGGAAAAGGGCGGCAACTGTAAGCTGACCGTCGCGGATGAGAAGATCGTGACCGACAATGGCGTGACCATCATCGGCTATACCGACTTCCCAAGCCGGATGGCGGCGCAGGCGTCCTCTCTGTACGCGACCAACATCCGTCACATGATGTCTGATCTGACACCCGAAAAGGACGGTCAGATCAATCACGATATGGAAGATGACGTGATCCGCGGTGCAACCGTGACCCATGGGGGTGAGATCACCTTCCCACCGCCACCGCCCAAGGTGCAGGCGATTGCGGCGCAGAAGAAACCCGAGGTCAAGGAACTGACCCCGGAAGAGAAAAAGGCGCAGGAAATCGCAGCCTTCAAGGCGCAGACCAAGCAGCAGTTCACGCTGCTGGGTGTTGGTGGCGCGCTGATGTTGCTGGTGGGGCTGATCGCTCCGGCAAGCTTCATGCAGCACTTCATCGTCTTTGTGTTGGCGATCTTCGTGGGCTTCCAGGTGATCTGGGGCGTCGCGCACAGCTTGCACACACCGCTGATGGCGATCACCAACGCGATCTCGTCGATCATTATCGTTGGGGCGTTGATGCAGATTGGGTCCGGGTCGTTCCTGGTTATTCTGCTGGCGGCATTGTCCGTGTTCATGGCCGGGATCAATATCTTCGGCGGCTTCCTCGTAACCCGGCGCATGCTCGCCATGTTCCAGAAATCCTAAGGAGGTCGGGCATATGATTGGCTTCACTTCTGCCGCTTACGTTGTTGCGGCTGTCCTTTTCATCCTGTCGCTCGGCGGCCTTTCGAACCAGGAAAGCGCCAAGCGCGCGGTCTGGTATGGTATCGTTGGTATGGCGCTGGCGGTTTTTGCCACGCTTGTCGGTCCGGGTTCAGGCCTATGGCTGCTGTCCATTCTGCTGATCATCGGCGGTGGTCTGATCGGTCAATACGTGGCGCAGCGCGTCCAGATGACCGAGATGCCGCAGCTGGTCGCTGCGATGCACTCGCTGGTCGGTCTTGCGGCCGTGTTCGTCGGCTTCAACGCGCATTTCGAGATCGGAAACGTGGCTCAGGTCATGGCGATCAAAGATAGCGCGGGTCAGGCGGACCTGTCCGACCTTGGTGCATTCGCAAAGCTGATCGCCAAGAAGACCCCGGCGGAACTGGCGATCCTGCATGTTGAGCTGTTCCTGGGCATCTTCATCGGTGCGATCACCTTTACCGGCTCTGTCGTGGCCTATGGCAAGCTGGCCGGAAAAGTGACCTCGGCGGCGACCAAACTGCCCGGTGGTCATATGCTGAACGCGGCGGCTGCGGGTCTCTCGCTGATCTGTCTGATCTGGTACACCAGCTCGGGTGGGTTGTTCCCGCTGTTCCTGATGACACTGGCGGCGCTGTTCATCGGCTATCACCTGATCATGGGGATCGGTGGTGCTGACATGCCCGTGGTTGTGTCGATGCTGAACTCGTATTCGGGTTGGGCGGCTGCGGCGATTGGCTTTAGCCTTGGCAACGACCTGCTGATCGTTGTCGGCGCTCTGGTTGGCTCGTCGGGTGCGATCTTGTCCTACATCATGTGTAAGGCGATGAACCGTCACTTTGTCAGCGTGATCCTGGGCGGCTTCGGTGGCCCGCAGGGTGAGCAGATGGCTGTCGAAGGCGAACAAATCGCGATTGAGGCGGACGGTGTGGCGGCTGCGCTGAACGATGCGGATAGCATTGTCATTATCCCGGGTTACGGCATGGCTGTTGCTCAGGCACAGCAGTCGGTGTCCGAGCTGGTCCGCAAGCTGCGCGCCAAGGGCAAAGAGGTGCGCTTTGCGATCCACCCCGTTGCTGGACGCCTGCCGGGCCACATGAACGTGCTGCTGGCCGAGGCGAAAGTGCCGTATGACATCGTGCTGGAGATGGACGAGATCAATGATGATTTCCCGGACACGGATGTGGCCATCGTCATCGGCTCGAACGACATCGTGAACCCAGCGGCACAGGAAGATCCCAACAGCCCCATCGCCGGGATGCCGGTTCTGGAGTGCTGGAAGGCCAAGCAGGTCTTTGTGTCGAAGCGCGGTCAGGGCACCGGCTATTCGGGCATCGAGAACCCGCTGTTCTTCAAAGAGAACACGCGCATGTTCTATGGCGACGCCAAGCAGTCGCTGGACAAGCTACTGCCGATGATCGAGTGATCAAAACGCACAATTCAATTGCAAAGGGCGCCTGCGGGCGCCCTTTTCTTTTCTACTTTGAAGCGGGCTTGGCCTTCGCGCCTCCAGAGTATTGCAGCCAGATGAAGCAGGCTTGATATGCTATTTTAGGTCTGAAGGGTACTTTGTGGGAGCAAGGTCATGGAGAAAGTAAACGGAATCGGCGGGGTCTTTTTTCGCGCGAAGAACCCCAAGGCGCTGAGCGAATGGTATGAAATGCACCTGGGGGTAAACCACTACGATCCGGTCCCTTGGAAGCAGGCCGAAGGCTATACGGTCTTTGCACCCTTCGCCCAGGATACCGCGTATTTTGGCCGAAGCGAGCAGCAGTGGATGATCAATTTCAGGGTTGATGATTTGGCCGCTTTGACACGCCAGCTACAGGACGCAGGGATCACCGTCGAAACCAATCCGGATTGGGATGGCGAGGTGGGTAAATTCGCCCGTATTCATGATCCCGAAGGCAATCCCATCGAGCTATGGCAGCCAAATCAATGAATTGGCTGGAATGTATACCGTCGCATTCTTGTAAGTATCTGAAATAAAATGGGAATTGATGTATTTTGGGTGTGCCGTATAGTGTGTCGGATGAATCGGAGCCCCGCATGACGCCAATCGATGACCACCCTTTACGCTATCGGCTTGCCAATGAACTGCACGCCCGACCTTTTCCGGTGGCGCAGGTTCCATGCACGGTTGCCTTTCTGGCGATCAAGAAGCCCGGCACGTCGCAAGGAGGGGATCGGCAGGACGACATTGCGCATTTGATCAATCTGCTGGATCGCCACGGCGCGCCGAACCCTCAGCCCGACGCGACCCACTATGCGGGGCAGATCGGACGCTATTGGCTCAAGTGGGAGCAACACACTGAGTTCGTAACCTTTACCGCGATCTCTCAGAACGTGAGTGAGCGGGCGTTCAACCCCGCCGATTTCGAAGTCTTCCCGCCGGATTGGATGATGGCCAGTCCCGGCCAAAGGATCACGTCTGCGTTGCTACGGGTTGTTCCGCGTCCAGAGGATGACGTCGTCCGGAACTTGCTACCGGATTGGTTCGAACCCGAAAGCCTTGCTGTGTCCCGCGTTTTGGACGATGCTGCGATCTGCGCCAGCGATTTTCGTATCGACCCGGCAGGGCATATGCGGTTCGCGCTGTTCGTCTCGGATGGAACCGGAGAGCGCCGGGTTGGACGTATCATCCAGCGCCTGTGCGAGATCGAGACCTACAAAGCAATGTCTATGCTTGGGTTTGCGCGGGTCAAATCGCTGACCCCGCGCATCGGCGAGTTGGATCAGAAGCTGACCGCGCTGATGGGCGAGATGACCGATGGCGGCAAACATCCCGATGATATGCTACCGCAACTGCTGAAAACCTCGACCGAGTTGGAGACGATCTCGGCACGCTGTTCCTTTCGGTTTGGGGCCACGGGCGCCTATGAGGCCATCGTTAACCAGCGCGTCAAAGTCTTGCGGGAAGAGCGGTTCATGGGGGGGCAGACCTTTGCCGATTTCATGATGCGCCGCTATGACCCTGCGATGCGGACCGTGAAGTCGACGGAACTGCGCCTACAGGCCCTGTCCGACCGGGCCATCCGCGCCGGAGATCTTCTGAGAACACGTGTGGACGTGGAACGCAGCGCGCAGAATCAGGCCTTGCTGGAAAGCATGGACCGCCGCGCCGATCAGGCCCTGCGGCTGCAGCGCACGGTGGAGGGGTTGTCGGTGGTTGCCATCAGCTACTACGCCGTCTCGCTGGTCAGCTATCTGCTTTATCCTCTGACGTCCGCGGGGATCAGTAAGGGAATGTTGACGGCCTTGGTCACGGTTCCGGTCATTCTGGCCGTTTGGGTGGGCGTCCGCAGAATTCGGCGTCGGCTGGAGTGAGCGGCGCTTGCCTCTGTTTGGTAGCGTTGTACTAGTAGCCGGCGAAGCGCATCAAACAAGCGGAGCTTTAATATGATCAGTGTCGTTGCTGCGTGGCGCGCCGTCACCGCGATGTTCGCGCTGAATGGTGCCCTGTTCGGTATCTGGGCCTCTCGCATCCCGGCAGTGCGCGATCATCTGAACCTCAGCCACGAAGAGCTTGGGTTTGGCCTTCTATTCATGGCTGCGGGCGCTGTCTGTTCCTTTCCAGTGACCGGACGATTGACCGACCGGTTTGGAGCCGTGTCGATCACGCGGATCATCGCGGTTCTGTACACCTTTTCGCTGGTTTTGCTGGCGCTGGCCGACAGCTTCACCATGCTTGCGGCGTTCCTGTTTCTGTTTGGTGCCTTTCATGGCTCAATGGACGTGGCGATGAACGCATGGGCTGCCGAGGTAGAGCAGGCTTACGACAAACCGCTCATGTCTTCATTTCATGCGATGTGGAGCCTGGGTGCCGGCCTCGGGGCGGTAAGTGGATTTACAGCGGTTCAGTGGGATGCGACCGTTCTGCAGCATTTCCTTGTTGCGGGAGGCGTTGTGGTGGCACTGGCCTTGGCTATGTCCTGGGTACAATGGACGTCGCGCCGCGCGGAACAGTCTCAAGGTGCCGTGTTTGCATTCCCGTCCGGGGTGTTGATCCTCGTTGGTTTCACCGCGCTATGCGGTGCGTTGGGGGAAGGTGCGGTCGCAGATTGGAGCGCCCTTTTCCTGCGCGACGTTACTGGGGCCGCTGAGAGTGTCGCAGCCTTGGGTTATGCGGTTTTTTCGGTCGCAATGGTGGTGTGTCGTTTGGCAGGCGGCTTCCTCATCGCGCGCGTAGGCCCGGTCGCAGCAGCGAGGGGCGGCGGTGTCTTTGCTGCGATAGGGGTGTTCTGCGTGGTGTCCGCCGGTGCTGCGCCATTGGCGTTGGTCGGGTTCACGCTTATGGGGGTCGGTTATGCGGTGATCATGCCCTTGGCGTTCAGCCGCGCAGCCAACGACCCAAACACCCCACCGGGACAGGCCATCGCCAGTGTCGCAACGCTCGGATATGGGGGACTGTTGATCGGACCGCCTCTGATCGGGTTTCTGGCCGAATTGTTGTCGCTGCGGATGGCATTTGGTGTATTGCTGCCGCTTGCGGTGCTGATCGTGGTCTGTGCCGGCGCGCTGAAGCGCGCCGACTGAGTTTTGTCACCGGCCGCGAATGCGCGGATCCAGCGCGTCTCGCAAGCCATCGCCCAGATAGTTCACGCTGAGAACAGTCAGCGAGATCGCTAGGCCGGGCCAGAACACACGCTCGGGGTATTGCTGCAGATAATCGACGCCATCAAACAGCAGGCGGCCCCAGGTCGGGAAATCCGGCGGGAAGCCGAGCCCGAGGAAGGACAGCGCGCTTTCGGTGATGATCGCCGTCGCAATCCCCAGCGTCGCCGACACCATGATCGGAGACAGCACGTTCGGCAGGATGTGCCGCGTGATGATCTGCCGGTTGCTGGTGCCGATGGAGCGTGCAGCCAGAACGAATTCACGCTCTTTGATGGCCAGCACGTCACCGCGCACGATCCGCGCCGTGGGCATCCACGAGGTGATGCCGATGGCGCAAACGATCAGGATGAAAATCCCACGCTCCAGCCCGAATGCGGCGGACAGAGGCTCGCGGAACAGCAGCATCATGACCAGCAACAGGGGCAGAAGGGGGAGTGCGAGGAACAGATCGGTCAGTCGCATCAGCGGTCCGTCGAGGCGTTTGAAGAAGCCTGCGATCACACCGATGAAAGACCCGAGAAACAGCGCCAGCAACATAGCGGTGATGCCCACCGAGACCGAGGTCTGACCACCCGACATCATTCGCGCCAGAATATCCCGGCCCAGCTGATCGGTGCCGAAAGGATGTGCCCAACTTGGGCCCTGATTGCGTGACCGGATGTCGATCTGGGTTGGATCTATGCTCCAGAGGTACGGCCCCAGATACACACCGGCGACGATGAAGATGAATAGGATCGCCCCGATCATCGCGCCTTTGTGCGTTTTGAACTGATCCCACACATCGCGCCACTGACTGCGGGGTGGTGTGGCCAGGTCATCCATCACGCCTGCGGTCGGCAGCGCGGTTGAGGCGGGGGCCAGTCCTTCGTCGGGGACCAGCGTGTCTGATTTGTCAGTATCAGTCATAGCGAATCCTCGGGTCCAGAATGCCGTAGAGCACGTCAGCAATCAGGTTGAACAGAACGATCAACACGGCAAAGATGAAGGTCAGCGTCTGCACCATCGGCAGGTCATTGGCTTGGATCGCGCCGATCAGCAACTGGCCGATTCCGTTCACCTTGAAAACCTGCTCGGTGATGATTGCGCCGCCGAAGATGGCCGGAATACCCAGCGCAATAACGGTAACCACCGGGATCATCGAATTGCGCAGGACGTGAACCATCACAACCGTGTATTCGCTCAGCCCTTTGGCGCGGGCGGTACGAACGTAGTCTTGGTTGAGGTTGTCCAGCATCGAGGCGCGCATGAAGCGGCTCAGTTGCGCGGTGATTTGCAACGCCAGAACCATGACGGGCATGATCATCTGCTTGAGCTGCACGACGAAGCTATCCCAGCTATTCACCACGTGAGTCGTGTCATAGATCGATGGGAACCAGCCCAGCTGGACCGAGAAGATCACGATCACCAGCACGCCCGAGAAGAAGGGCGGGACCGAGAAGCCGACCATCGAAACGAATGTGCCCATCTGGTCGAACCAGGAATACTGTCGGTATGCGGAATAGATGCCGATGGGCAGGGCGATCAGAATGGCGACCACATAGGCGGTGCCAACAACCCACAGAGTCTGCGGGATACGCTGAACGACGATGTCCATGACAGGCGAGCGGGTCTGCCACGAAATCACACGCAGGTCACCTTCCGAGAAAGTGGTGCCAAACATATGGTCGATCAGAACCTGCGGCTCGATCCAGAAGAACTGCACGATCCATTTCCAGAACCGGATATGCATCGGCTGGCCAAGGCCTAACGCCTCGCGCATCTTCTCTTTGACTTCGGGGGGGACGGTGAGGGGAACCTGTGCCATCGGGTCGCCTGGGGCAAGCTCGAGCAGCAGGAAGATGACGAGGCTGATGAACAGCAGCGTGGGTACGGCCAGCACCAGTCGTCTGATGGTAAAGTTGAGCATTCAAAGGCGCCTTTGTTGATGCGTCTTTTTGTTGGAGTGGTCTGCAAATGACCGCGCCCCGATAAAGATCGGGGCGCGATATTGCAAGATTAACGCTTAGGAACCGGTCTTGCGGTACCAGTCCGCAATGTTCCACAGCTCGCTGTCCCAAACGTTAAGGACAACACCACCCAAGGTGTTTGCATGCGCCGACAGGCGACCACGGTGCACCAGCGGGATCATGCCGCCGTTTTGAACCATGATGTCGTTCAGCTGCTTGGCGATCTCGGCTCGGGCTTCCAAGCCCGCGGTTTCAGCCAGTTTGGCGTGCAAGGCGTCAAACTCTTCGTTGCAGAAGCGGCTGATGTTCTCACCCTGCCACTGCGACTCAGGCTTCGGTGCCTTGTCGCACAGACCGTTGCCCAGATAGGACTGCGGGTCGGTACCGTTGAAGGTATTGGCGTACATCTCAACGTCGGCATAGAACTTCTGGAAGGTGTCAGGTGAACCCGGGTCACCACCGAAAAAGACCGATGCGTTGATGTTGCGCAGTTCGGACTCAATGCCGATCTGGCTCCACCATTCCTTGATTAGCGCCTGGAAGTCCTGACGCACAGCGTTGGTCGAGGTCTGGTAGACGATTTTCAGCGGCACACCGTCTTTTTCACGAATGCCGTCGCCATCGGTATCAACGATGCCTGCGTCATCCAGCAGCTTCTTGGCGCCTTCGATATCCTGCGTGTCACAGCTCATCGAGGTCGAGCTAAACGCAGCCGGAGCCGGAACCCAGTTACAGGTCACTTTGCCAGCCTGACCGTAGCCGATCTCAACCAGCAGCGGGCGGTCAATTGCCATGGACATGGCTTTGTAGACGGCCGGGTCCTGCAGGAATGGGTGCGGATGCGCGGCTGTCGAGCGCTCGCCTTCCGGCAGGTCGGGCGAAGGGTTGGTCTGGTTCAGCATGATACGTTCGACCAGCGGGCCAAAGCCGGCGACCGGAGTACCTTTGCCACCTTCCTGCATCTGCGCAATGACCTCAGGGGCCAGCTGCAGGTTCCATGCGTAGTCAAACTCGCCAGTTTCCATAACCGCACGACCTGCCGCTGTTGCGTCGCCGCCACCTTTGAAGGTCACGCTGGCAAATGCCGGCTTGGCCGGGTCACGGTAGTTGTCATTGGCGGCAAATGTGATCACGTCGTTCGGCTTGAACTCGGTGACGACAAATGGGCCGGTGCCGATCGGGTTGAAGTTCTGATCTGTACATTCAGGGGCTTTTGCGCCCATGCAGTCAGCGAACTGAGCCGCCTGAATGATCGGGCTTTCACCACCCACGAACGGTCCGTAGGGGAAGGGGGTCGGTGCGTCAAACGTTACCTTAACGGTTAGGTCATCGACAGCTTCGACATCGGTGACGCCTTCAAACTTGGTCACCTGTGCACAACCGCCTTCGGGGTCCATGCAGTAGTTTGCGGTAAACACCACGTCGGCCGAGGTGAACGGAGTACCGTCCGACCATGTGAGGCCAGGCGCAATCTTCCAGGTGATGGTGGTCAGGTCTTCGCTGACGCCGCCATTTTCAACGGTCGGGATTTCAGCGGCCAGATAAGGCACCATGTTCCCGTCTTGGTCGTAGCGTGCAAGTGGTTCAATAACCAGCGAGGCTGCCTCAACATCTTTTGTGCCACCCGATAGAAACGGGTTCATAATTGACGGAGCCTGCCAATAAATGATGCTGACATTGCCGTCCGATCCGCGCTCGGCAAAAGCCGCTGGGGCCATCGCCGTGCTTGCAATCGCACCAAGCAAAAGGGTTTTGATCTTCATAAGTCACTCCCGAATTGGACACTTGCGTGTCTCGATTATCTCCGCAATGCCTGCGGATTTGGCGTTGCCGACTATTGGCTAAGGCATTGTTAGAAATAGCAATTGCATTTCGCGCAACGCGATTTCTGCCTTCGCTGGTTGTCGGTTACGCGGGTATCGAAACAGAACTTAGGAAAATTGCAAGCCTTGCCGTCACGAAATCGTGCATTGCGTTTGACTTTTCCTGGCTCGCCGCCTTAGCGTTCGGCATCCATAAAAACAAAACGACCCAAAAGGGAGCGCGCGCGTGCTGGATCAACCAATTGCCCAGATCAAAAAACTGAGGGTGGAGTTTCAGACGAAAGACGGCCCGGTCGTGGGCGTTGAGGACGTCTCGTTCGAGGTAAATCCGGGCGAAACGGTTTGTATTGTTGGCGAATCGGGCTCGGGCAAGTCGGTTTCATCGCTGTCTCTGATGCGTCTTGTCGAGTTCGGCGGAGGCGAAATCGCCGGAGGCGAGCTTCTGTTTGACCGCCGCGACGGGGCCGAGATGGACCTGGCCGATGCCGATCAGGATCTGATGAAACAGATTCGCGGCAATGAGATCGGAATGATCTTTCAGGAGCCGATGACCGCCCTGAACCCAGTTTTCACCGTTGGTCGGCAACTGACCGAAGGACTGCGCATTCACAAGGACATGTCCAAGGCGCAGGCTGAAGAGCGGGCTTTGGAGCTGCTGCGCCAGGTGCGAATCCCCGAACCCGAGCGCCGGTTGAAGCAGTACCCGCACGAGCTTTCAGGGGGCATGCGCCAGCGCGTGGTGATCGCAATGGCGATGGCGTGCGAGCCACGTCTGCTGATCGCGGACGAACCGACGACCGCATTGGACGTGACCATTCAGGCTGAGATTTTGGCCCTGATGGACCGTTTGAAACGCGAAACGGGCACTGCAGTTATGTTCATCACCCATGACATGGCCGTGGTGGCACAGATGGCCGACCGCGTTGTCGTCATGTTCCGTGGCAACAAGGTCGAAGAGGGCCCGGTCACCGAAATTTTCGAAAATCCGCAACATGACTACACTAAGGCCCTTCTGGCCGCGGTGCCGAAACTGGGTGAGATGCAGGGGAAGGCCGCGCCGGAACCGATGAAACTGTTGGGTGTCGAAGGGCAGAACATCGCTCCGATTCCCGGCACGGAAGAAACACTGCTGACGGTCAAGAACCTGACCACGCGTTTCCCTGTCAAAGGCGGCTTGCTGCGCCGGACGATCTCAAACGTTCACGCGGTCGAAGATGTCTCGTTCACGCTGAACAAAGGCCAGACGCTCAGCCTTGTGGGCGAGTCGGGTTGCGGCAAGTCCTCGGCCGGGCGCTCGATCCTGCGATTGGTCGAGCCGATGGCTGGTGAGGTCAATCTGGACGGCGTCGATATCATGAAGCTGGACCAATCCGGTCTACGCAAGGCGCGGCTGGATATGCAGATGATCTTTCAGGACCCGTTTGCCTCGCTCAATCCGCAGATGCAGTTGATCGACCAAGTGGCCGAACCCATGCGCAACTACGGCGTGGCCTCGGGGTCGGAACTGCAGGATCGCGTGGCGCAGCTGTTCGATAAGGTGCAACTGCCGCGCAGCTTCATGCGCCGTTTCCCGCATGAGATGTCCGGCGGTCAGCGCCAACGTATCGCAATCGCCCGCGCGTTGGCCTTAAACCCGAAACTGATCATCGCGGATGAGGCGGTCTCGGCGCTGGACGTGTCGGTGCAGGCGCAGGTGCTGAACCTGATGATGGAGCTGCAATCCGAGTTGAGCTTGTCTTACCTGTTCATCAGTCACGACATGGCCGTTGTCGAGCGGGTCAGCCACCATGTGGGCGTGATGTATCTGGGCCGGATTGTCGAACTTGGACCGCGCGCGCGGGTGTTCGAGAACCCGCAGCACCCGTATACGCAGGCGCTGATGAAGGCGGTTCCAATCGCGGACCCGAACAAACGAAAATCGGAAAAAGACTTGAATTTCAAACCGATCCCGTCACCTATTCATCCAATCGGATACGCGCCAGAACCGTCTAACTACAAAGAGATTGAGCCGGGCCATTTCATCCTGACTACGGATAGCGGGTACTAACAAATATGCTACAGCGTCTGACGCCGCTTGAGATCATGACCAAACTGATCTCATTCCCGACTGTAAGCCGTGACACAAACTTGCCGCTGGTGGACTGGGTCGAAGGTTACCTGAACGAACACGGTATCGAAGCCCATCGCTGGCCGGACCCGGATCAGCCGAACAAGGCGGCGATCTTTGCGCATGTCGGCCCGTGGGAAGAGGGGGGCGTTGTCCTCTCGGGTCACACCGATGTCGTTCCGGTTGACGGGCAGCCCTGGGATACGGATCCGTTCACCGTCACTGAGAAGGACGGGAAGTATTACGGACGCGGCACCTGCGACATGAAGGGCTTTGACGCGCTCGCGATCTGGGCACTGGTCGAAGCGCGCAATGCAGGCCTCAAGCGTCCTTTGCAACTGGCACTGAGCTTCGATGAAGAGGTCGGATGCACTGGCGCTCCGCCAATGATTGAGGCGATGAACAAAGTGCTGCCAAAAGGCTCGGCCGTAATCGTGGGCGAGCCTTCGACAATGCAGGCCGTCACCGGCCACAAGGGCGGTTTCGGCTATGACACGCATATGGTCGGGTTCGAGGTTCATAGCTCGATCATGCACACAGGCGTGAATGCCATCATGGAGGCTGCTCCGCTGATCAATTGGGCGAACGAACAGAACACCCGCAATCAGGCGGCCACGCCCAGCGAAACGGCAACGGTATTCGATCCGCCCTGGACCACGGTCCATGTGGGCATGATCGAAGGCGGCACTGCGCATAATATCACCGCCAAGGATTGCCACTTCATGCTGGATTTCCGCACGGTGCCGGATGAGAGCAAAGCCGCTTGGCGCGATGCCTATTTCGAACAGGTGCGCGCGGTTGAAGCGCGGATGCAAGCCGTTCACCCCGAAACGCGGATCGAAATCTCGGAGAATTTCTCGATCCCGGGCTTGGTCCCCGAAAAGGATGGCGAGGCCGAAGCTCTGGTACGCGCCCTGACCGGCGATAATGCCAGCCATGTGGTCAGCTATGGCACCGAGGCGGGGCAGTTTCAGGAAGCAGGCTATTCTGCCGTCATTTGCGGCCCTGGGGACATTGCGCAGGCGCATCAACCGAACGAGTTCATCTCAGTCGCGCAGTTCGAAGCAGGCCATGCGTTCATGCAGCGGTTGGTCGAAAAACTGTCCACCTGATCCCAAGGAGGTCCAAAATGCCGGTGAAAAACAGACTGGCCGAAATGCAGGCAGAGATTACCAAGTGGCGCCGCCATCTGCATGCTCATCCCGAACTGATGTATGACGTCCACGAGACCGCCGGTTTTGTTGTTGAGCGGCTGAAGGCCTTCGGTGTCGATGACATCACCGAGGGCGTCGCCCAGACAGGTGTCGTGGCCGTGATCAAGGGCCGCTCGGACACCAAGGGGCGGGTGATTGGATTGCGGGCAGATATGGACGCCCTGCCGATCGAAGAGGCGACGGGTCTGGATTATGCCTCGACCGTTCCGGGCAAGATGCATGCCTGTGGGCACGACGGGCATACCTCGATGCTGCTTGGGGCTGCGCAATACCTGGCCGAGACGCGGAATTTCGATGGCACCGCCGTGCTGATCTTTCAACCGGCCGAGGAGGGCGGCGCCGGAGGTCTCGCCATGTGTCAGGACGGGTTGATGGAGCGCTGGGGCATTCAGGAAGTCTACGGCATGCACAACATGCCTGGCCTGCCGGTTGGTGAATTTGCGATCCGGCCCGGAGCCCTGCTGGCCTCGTCGGACGAGTTCGAAATTACCGTCACCGGCAAGGGTGGCCACGCGGCCGCCCCGCATGAGGCGGTGGATACAACGCTTGTCGCATCGCATATTGTTGTTTCTTTGCAATCCGTTGTGGCCCGTACTGTCGATCCGATCAAACGAGTTGTTCTGACGGTGGGTACGTTCGAGACGGACAGCGTGGCCTCAAACGTCATTGCGCATACGGTCCGTCTGAAAGGCACGGTGCGAACGCTTGACCCCGAGTACCGCGCGATCGCGGAACAGCGTGTTCGCCGGATTGCCGAAGATACGGCCTCGGCTTTTGACGCGTCCGCTATAGTAGAATGGACCCCAGGCTATCCGGTGACGGTGAATTCCGAGGCCGAGACCAGCTATGCCGCCGAGGCCGCCGCAGCCGTGGCTGGAAAGGTGAACGATGGTACCGACCCGATCATGCCGTCGGAAGATTTCGCCTACATGCTTGAAGAACGGCCCGGAGCCTACATCTTTCTAGGGAACGGAGACACCGCAATGTGTCACCACCCGGAATACAATTTCGATGATGACGCCATACCCGCCGGCTGCAGCTGGTTCGCTGAAATGGTCGAACGCCGGATGCCGGCCGAATGATTTAGGAGAGAGACAAGATATGCCAGTCAAAAACCGCTTTGCGGAACTGCAGGACGAGATCACCACGTGGCGACGCGACCTGCACGAAAACCCCGAAATCCTGTTTGAAACCCACCGCACCAGCGCTCTGGTGGCCGAAAAGCTGACAGAGTTCGGCTGCGATGAGGTCGTCACCGGTATTGGCCGCACGGGCGTTGTCGGTGTGATCAAGGGCAAGTCGGACAGCAATGGCAAAGTGATCGGTCTGCGCGCGGATATGGATGCTCTGCCGATCCTCGAGGCGACGGGGCTGGACTATGCCTCGAAAACGCCGGGCGCGATGCACGCTTGCGGCCATGATGGCCATACCGCGATGCTGCTTGGGGCGGCAAAGTACTTGTCGGAGACCCGCAATTTCGATGGCACCGTCGTAGTGATCTTCCAGCCCGCCGAAGAAGGCGGCGGCGGTGGTCGCGAAATGTGTGAAGACGGCATGATGGACCGCTGGAATATTCAGGAGGTCTACGGGATGCACAATTGGCCGGGCAAACCAGTGGGCAGCTTCTCGATCCGTCCAGGGTCGTTCTTTGCAGCGACCGATCAGTTCGACATCACGTTTGAAGGGCGCGGCGGTCATGCGGCGAAACCGCAGGAGACGGTCGATACCACAGTTATGACAGCACAGGCGGTGCTGGCGTTGCAGACGATCGCCTCGCGCAATGCCGACCCGGTCGATCAGGTGGTTGTGTCGGTGACCTCGTTCGAGACCTCGTCGAAGGCGTTCAACGTGATCCCGCAATCGGTTCAGATCAAAGGCACCGTGCGCACCATGAGCAAGGAGATGCGTGATCTGGCCGAGAAGCGAATCAACGAGATTTGCAACGGCCTGGCAGCGACCTTTGGTGGCACGGCGGACGTGACCTATATCCGCGGTTATCCGGTTATGGTGAACAGCGATGAGCAGACCGAGTTTGCGGCTGACGTCGCGCGCTCCGTGTCTGGTGCTTGCGAAGAGGCTCCTCTGGTCATGGGCGGCGAGGATTTTGCCTTCATGCTGGAAGAACGTCCTGGGGCCTATATCTTGGTGGGCAATGGCGACACGGCCATGGTCCATCACCCCGAGTACAATTTCAACGATGAGGCCATTCCAGCCGGGTGCAGCTGGTGGGCCGAGATTGTAGAACAGCGGATGCCTGCGGCCTGATGGAGAGGGTGGGGGCTCTGCCCCCACTCCCCCGGGATATTTTCAGCCAGATGAAGAAGGATCCTTCGGCTCTAGGCTGAGTGTGGTGCAAAGCGTCTTAATCACGTTTTGCAACGCGTCTTTTTGGGTTGAGACGCAGGCGCGGGCGGCGGTGCGGGCTTGGGTCAGCGCCGCATCGTCTGACAGCCAGTTGTTGACGGCTTTCTCCAGATCTTCTGCAGTTTCGACCTGAACGGCCCCGCCGGTTTCGATCAGGGGTGCGAAAGTCTCGGCAAAATTGAAGTAGCCCGGACCGGTTATGACCGCAGCCCCGGCTTGAGCTGGTTCAAAAGGGTTGTGGCCGCCGATCTCATTAAGAGACCCGCCGAGAAAGACAATCGGGCAAAGCGCGTACCATGTGCCGGTTTCGCCAAGGGTATCAGCTACGTAGACCTTTGTCTCATTGGTGATCGAGTCGGTCTTGGTTCGGAAGACCGATGTGAGTTCGGCTTTGGTCAGGAGGGTTGCGACTTCCTCGCGCCGTTCCGGGTGCCGCGGTATCAGCAGTAGCAGCAAGTCTGGGTAGTGCTTCAGCAAGGCGTTATGGGCGGCCAGAACTGTTTCCTCTTCGCCTGCATGGGTCGAACTGGCGATCCAGACTGGTCGATCGCCGATCTGGCCTTGGATATCCGCCAGAGTGGCTTGATCCACCGGCAGAGGGTCTGACATCGCCTTAAGGTTGGTGCCGGGTTGGACGCGCTGTGGGTCCGCTCCGATGGCGATCAGGTTCTTGGCCGTTTTGTCATTCTGCGTCAGAAACAGCGCGAAATGGTCCAGGATGAAGCGCGCTGTATCGGGGCGCTTTTGCCACCCCGCCACGGACTTGTCGGATAAGCGTGCGTTCAGGAGACTCAAAGGTGTGCCGCGTCCAGCCGTTTCGACGATCAGGCGGGGCCAGATCTCGCTTTCTACGAATATGGCAGCATTTGGCGTCCAGTGATCCAGAAACCGTCGCACAGGCCCGGCGCTGTCCAAGGGTGGAAACTGATGTCGAGTGCGAGGGGGTAGTCGCTTGGCAATCAGCGCGGCTGACGTGGGCGTGCCGGAGGTGATCAGGAACTCGGTTCGCGGCAGGCGCTCGCCAAGCCGGTGGATCAGGCTGAGGACCGAGAGGCTTTCGCCGACGCTTGCGGCGTGAAACCAGATCAATTGTCCAGCGGGGCGGTCGAGGCTGGCATAGCCCAATCGCTCCTGTTGGCGCTTGTGCGAAACCTCGGCATCCTGCAGCTTTTTGCGCACGGTCGTCCAGGCCAAGGGCTGCGCGAGAAAGGTGACGCCGCAGTACAGCTTGTACAGCAGCGTCGGACGAACGTCAGAGCCGGGCATGTCAGCCGCCTGTGTGGCTCATGTGGCGGCTCATCTGGCCATCGACGGCCTGACGGGAATAGTCGAAATCATGGCCTTTGGGCTTTAGGTTGATCGCAGCGCGGATCGCCTCTTCCAAGGGTTTTTCCGTGTCCGGGTGATCGCGCAGCGGGGCGCGTAGGTCGGCCATGTCTTCTTGACCCAGGCACATGTAAAGCTCACCGGTGCAGGTCAGGCGCACGCGGTTGCAACTTTCGCAGAAATTATGTGACAGCGGGGTGATAAAGCCGATCTTCTGGCCAGTTTCTTCAAGCCGGACATAGCGCGCTGGACCTCCGGAGCGTTCGGCCAGATCGGTCACACCGTAGTGGTTTTCGTATTCCTTGCGCACATCTTTCAGCGACCAGTACTGGTCCAACCGGTCCTCGTTGCCGATGTCGCCCATTGGCATGACTTCGATCCAGGTCAGGTCCATGTCGCGTTCAGCACACCATTCGGTGATCTGGGGCAATTCGGGTTCGTTGAAGCCCTTCAGAGCCACCGCGTTGATCTTGACCCGCAGGCCCGCCTTTTGCGCCGCATCAATCCCGTTCACAACCTGTTTCAGACGCCCCCACCGCGTAACGGCTGCGAATTTGTCCTCATCCAGCGTGTCCAGCGAGATATTCACCCGCCGCACACCCGCCGCGTACAGATCATCGGCAAATCGCGCGAGCTGCGAGCCATTGGTTGTCAGCGTCAGCTCTTTCAGCGCGCCGCTTTCCAGATGACGGGTCATGGAGTTGAAGAACGTCATGATATTGCGACGCACGAGCGGTTCACCACCGGTGATGCGCAGTTTCTCAACGCCCATATTCACAAAGGTGGAACACATGCGGTCCAGCTCTTCCAGCGTCAGAAGCTCTTTCTTGGGCAGAAAGGTCATGTTCTCGGACATGCAATAGACACAGCGAAAGTCGCAGCGGTCGGTTACCGAGACGCGCAGATAGGTGATGGCACGGGCGAAAGGATCAATAAGCGGAGCAGTCATGCGGTATAGGTAAAGCTGGAATAGGCCCGCGACAAGAGTGAACTGTGCTTTGGTCTGGTACAGCTGCTTGAGCGGTAGTAGGTTCGGAGTATGAGAGAACTGCTTGTGATATCCTGCGTTTTGCTGGTCGGGTGCGATACCGTGCGTTCGACGACGGATCGTTTGTTGGGGCGCGATGAAGCGGCGGCAGAGGTAACGCCTGCTGCAGTGGAGACCGCACCTGCGGAGGCGGAAAGCTCAGCCTATATCCAGCCTGCAACCGCGACAGCGAACTGGACGGGTGCCAAGACGACCATTGCCGGGTTGGGCGATCCATCGACTCCGGGCCGCTGGATGCAGACACCCTTGGTCGATTCCGAGGTGACCGCGCGGGTTGTTGTGCCGAAAACCGGCGCGCAGGCTTATATCACTCTGGTTCCGGCCTCGGGGCCCGAGACGAGTGGCAGCCGTTTGTCACTAGATGCCATGCGGGCGTTGCTGGTGCCGTTTGATCAGTTGGTCGAGGTCGAGGTCTACGCCAACTAACCCTTCAGGTATTTTCCGGCCTCACGCCGGGCAAAGGGTTTCATCGCGTCGCCATGCGTTTCCAGAAAAGCCGCGACCCGGTTGGGATCATGTTTGGAGAGTTCCCGCAGCCACCACGCAATGGATTTCTGAATGAACCAGTTGCGGTCGGGCACATAGCCCGCAGCCCAACCGAGGATTCGATCGCGGCGCGCCAGATCTTCGGGCTTGGGATGGTTCTGTTTGGTCCAAGGCAGGGTCGAGACCAGAGCAGCTCGGCGGGTCCACATGTGGTCTGATGCGGTCCAAGTTTCAACCTGATCCAGCCGCACTGGATCGGCGCTCAGGCGTTTCTGGATGGCGGTGCAGGCGTGGTCGGCGATGGCCCATGCGTCGAAATCGGGCACCCAGCTTTGCAACAAAGCCCAGACATCTTCATCCGGGCGAATCCGCGCTTGTGTCAGCAGTTTGGAGGCCGCGACGCGCGCCTCATGGATGTTGGTCTGCCAGAGCGCATCCGCGAGGGTGACGCGTTCCAAAACCGATAAATCCTTGCGCCAGGCTTTGGTCAGATCGTTGAGCACCGGGACCGCGACGCCCAGATAGGGACGCTCGACCTTGTGATAGGCTGCGACCTGTTCCGCGCGCTCGGCATCGGCATGTGCCTTGATCTGATCCAGATAGGGGGCAAGCATGGTCTAGACCGGAACGCCGGTGGGTTTGCCGTCAATCGTCTGCTGGTTCTTCTCGACCCAATAAGCGCGGATATCATCGTCCGATTTGCCGTCGACCCATTTTTGCATCGTGTCGCGATCCGACTGGAATTCCATGAACGGAACCGCATAGCCGCAGGAGGTCTGCACCAGATCGATGCTGAGGTCATAGATCTGCCGCGCGCTGCGGTGGTTGGGGAAGTAGCCTGCCAGTTCGTCCCAGCCGTCATCCCCCGCATGCAGGGTGCGTGCGGTGCCATAGGTGCGCAGGATCAGCGGGCGGGTGGTGAAGGAGCACCACATCAGAGTCATCCGGTTGACCTCAAGCAGATGCCCGGCGGTTTCATTCCCGCTGCCGGTCAGGTTCATCCAGGCAATCCGGTTTGGCCCCAGAATACGCAGTGAATCCATGCCTTTGGGTGAGATATTGACCCGCCCCTCAACCCCGGCGCTGCCCACAAAAAACATGTGCTGGTCGGCGATGAATTTTTGATGCGTGTCGTCCAGATGGGGGAATTGCTTGGCCATGTCTTACTCCACAGTCACAGATTTCGCGAGGTTGCGCGGCTGGTCCACATCCGTCCCCTTGGCGACAGCTGTGTGATAGGCTAGCAACTGCGCCGGAACCGAGTAGAGGATCGGGGTTAGGTTCGTGTGGATATGGGGCATGCGGATCGTGCTCCAAACATCATCACCAGCCTCAACGATGCCGTCATCATCCGAGACAAGGATAACCTTGCCCTTGCGTGCCATCACCTCTTGCATATTCGAGACGGTCTTGTCGAAAACGGCGTCGCGCGGGGCCATGACCACCACCGGCATGTGCTTGTCGATCAGCGCGATGGGGCCGTGTTTCAATTCACCCGACGCATAGCCTTCGGCATGGATGTAGCTGATTTCCTTCAGTTTCAGCGCGCCTTCCATCGCCAGCGGGTACATTAGGCCACGGCCCAGGAACAGCACGTCACGCGCCTCGGACAGGCGCTGGGCGGATTTGCGGATGGCGCGGTTCTGATCCAAAGCGGCGTTCAGGGCCGAGGGCAAGCCGCGCAGGGCGGAGGCGTGATCGGCCAATTCTTCATCGCTCAGGGTTCCACGATCTGCCGCAGCTTTCAGCGCCAGCATCAGCAGCACGCTCAGCTGGCAAGTGAAGGCCTTGGTCGAGGCGACGCCGATCTCAACCCCTGCGTGGATGGGCAGGGCAATATCGCTTTCCCGCGCAATTGAGCTTTCGGGAACATTGACCACCGAAACGATCTTGTCGGCCTTACCCTCGCAATAGCGCAGCGCAGCCAGCGTATCGGCGGTCTCGCCTGATTGGCTTACGAACAAGGCCAGCGTGCGGTCGGTGATCGGAGGTTCGCGATAGCGGAATTCGCTGGCGATATCGACCTCGACCGGCATTTTCGCCAACTGCTCGAACCAGTATTTCGCTGTCAGGCAGGCATAGAAGGCCGTGCCGCAGGCGACCATGGTCAGGCGGTCCAGCTTGGTGAAATCCAGATCGGTCTCAGGCAGGACCACGCGGTCACCGCCGGTGGGCAGGTATGAGCGGATCGCCTCGGCCACGACCACCGGTTGCTCGGCGATTTCCTTGGCCATGAAGTGCTTGTGTTCGCCCTTGTCGGCGCGGGCCGTATCCAGCTTGATCTTGCGCATCTCGCGATTGGCCAGTTCACCGGCCTCGGTGCGTATCTCCAGCGAAGTGCGGGTCAGAACGGCGCGGTCGCCTTCTTCAAGATAGGTGATCTTGTTTGTCAGCGGAGCCAGGGCAATCGCATCTGAACCCACATACATCTCACCCTCTCCATGGCCGATCGCCAGCGGAGAGCCTTTGCGCGCGGCCACGATCAGGTCGTCCTGACCGTCGAACAGGAAGGCTAGCGCAAATGCGCCTTCCAGCTGGTCGATGGTCTTGAAGGCCGCTTCAACAGGTGGCAGACCGGTATTCAGGTAATGCGCGGCCATTAGGGCCACGGTTTCAGTGTCGGTCTCAGTCACGAAATCCACGCCGTGTCCGGCCAGTTCGGCACGCAGCTCGCGGTAGTTTTCGACGATGCCGTTGTGGACGACGGCGACGGACCCAGCTTTGTGTGGATGCGCGTTGGTGACCGACGGCGCGCCGTGCGTCGCCCAGCGGGTGTGCCCAATCCCGGATTTGCCGGGCAAAGGATCGTGGACCAGAAGGTCGCTCAAGTTCACCAGCTTGCCCACGGCCCGTCGGCGCCCCAACGCGCCATCGTTGACAGTCGCAATCCCGGCGCTGTCATAGCCGCGATATTCCAGCCGTTTCAGGGCTTCGACCAAAATGGGAGCGGCTTCATGCTGTCCCAGAACACCAACAATTCCACACATAAACTCAGGCCTCTTTATCGCGGCGAGCCTTTTTCGCCTTTAACATATCAAACAATTTGCGCGCATAGCCGGGCTTGTTCTCCTGCTTGGCGCGCGCGACGGCCAGTGCCTCGGCTTCCACGTCTTTGGTCACGACCGTACCGGTTGCCGTCATTGCGCCATCGCCTACGCTAACGGGGGCTACGAGCATGGTGTTGGAGCCAATAAAGACACCCTCTCCAATCGTCGTCTTGTGCTTCATCACGCCGTCATAATTACAGGTGATCGTGCCCGCCCCGATATTCGAACCCGCACCAACCGAGGCATCCCCGATATAGCTGAGGTGATTAACCTTTGCGCCCTCGGCGATCTCGGCATTCTTGATCTCGACGAAATTGCCGATGCGTGCGTTTTCTGCCAGTTCCGTGCCGGGGCGCAAGCGGGCGTAGGGGCCTATGATGGCCCCTCGGCTGACATGGCAGCCTTCCAGATGCGAAAACGCCCGGATCGTTGCGCCGCTTTCGACAGTCACGCCGGGGCCGAAGACCACATTCGGTTCGATCACTGTATCGCGCCCGATGACTGTATCGGCAGCAAGGTAGACGGTTTCCGGGGCCATCAGCGTGACCCCCAAATCCAGCAACTCTGCCCGTGCTTGGTTCTGAAACACCGAATCCGCCGCGGCCAGATCTGCGCGAGAGTTCACGCCCAGCGTCTGCGCCTCATTGCAGGCGACCGCTGTCACGCTCAAATCGCGGGAGCGGGCGATTTCGACCACATCCGTTAGGTAGTATTCGCCGGAGGCGTTGTCGTTGCTGACCGCATCAATAAGGGACATCAAGGTTTCCGCGTTGCAGGCCAACAGACCCGAGTTGCAGAAGGTGATCGCGCGTTCTTCATCCGAGGCATCTTTGAACTCGACGATCCGCTCCAACGTTTCGCCGTTCATCACCAGGCGGCCGTAGCGTGATGGGTCGGCGGCTTCAAAGCCCAGAATCACCAGATCATTCTGCGCGCGCGCTTCAATCATCCGCTCGAGTGTGTCGGGTTGAAGGAAGGGCGTGTCGCCGTAGAGAACCACGACATCGCCATCAAACCCCTCCAGCGCATCGCGGGCCTGCGCGACTGCATGCGCGGTTCCCAGTTGCTCCTCTTGCACGGCGATCTGCGCGTTCTCGTCCTCGGCCTGTGCGATTTTGGCGACGGCTTCGGACCCGTGGCCCGTAACGATCACGGTGCGCTCAGGCGACAGCACCGAACCGGCGCGCATGGCGTGAACCAGCATCGGAACCTGAGCGATCGGGTGCAGGACTTTTGGGATGTCCGAATTCATCCTGGTGCCTTTCCCGGCGGCAAGGATGACAAGGGCAGTGGTCATGAAATCGTTTTCTCTTTGTGTTTTGTTGCCGTCCGTTTTATCCGCTGAGGGCAAAGGCGCAAGCCGTTCGGCCATCAAACTAGATTGCCGATTGCAACAGGACATGGCGGAAATCTGCCGAGCAAGGAGGCGCAATGCGCACGGTCATCTTCGATCTGGACGGCACTTTGGCGGATACATCGGGCGATTTGCTGGCCGCCGCAAACCATTGTTTTCGCGAGATGGGGCATGGCGATGTTCTGGTTCACGGACAGGATGCTGGCATCGCCGTACGCGGCGGGCGGATGATGCTGACGCACGGATTGAAGCGCGTTGGGGCCTATGATGAAGGCACGGTTGACGCATATTATCCGGTCTTGCTGGAGGCCTATGCGCAGGACATCGACACCCACACGCAGTTCTACCCCGGTGCTTTGGAGGCGGTCGAGACCCTGAAAACCGCAGGTTATGGCGTTGGGATCTGCACCAACAAGCCCGAACGTCTGGCGCATCAATTGCTCAGTCAGATGGGGGTGCTGGATCACTTCGCCTCGTTGGTTGGTGCGGACACTCTACCGGTGCGCAAACCCGACCCCGAGCCTCTGCGCGAGGCCGCGCGGCGTGCAGGTGGGCATCCGGGCCTGTGCGTTCTGATCGGGGATTCTGATACCGACCGCAATACCGCGAAGGCGGCCGGGGTGCCCTCGGTTCTGGTCACGTTCGGCCCCTCAGGCGACGATATGGCCGCTTTGGAACCTGAAGCCTTGCTGCATCATTTCGACGATCTGCCCGATCTTGTGGCCGACTTGATCGGTGCGGCGGCTTGATCCCTTGACCCAGACCGGATGGAGCCCCAGAACTAGGCCATGACTGAGACATTCACTGGCAGCTTCACCCAGCAAGAACCCATCCCGGACGAGGCGGTCGAGGCCGCTCTGACCGTTCTGCGACACGGGCGTCTTCATCGCTACAACGTCGTGCCTGGCGAATTGGGCGAGACCGCGCTGCTGGAGCAGGAATTCGCAGCCCAGATGGGGGCGAAGTATTGTCTTGCCGTATCGTCGGGTGGCTATGCTTTGGCGACCGCCTTGCGGGCCGTGGGTGTGCAGCCCGGCGAGCCGGTGCTGACCAACGCGTTTACTCTGGCCCCTGTGCCGGGGGCAATTGCTTCGGTCGGGGCCAAGCCGGTTTTTGTTGGCGTGACCGAAGGTCTGACCATTGATCTGGAGGATCTGGAGGCCAAGCTGGATCAGGCGCGAGTTCTGATGCTCAGCCATATGCGTGGCCATCTGTGCGACATGGATCGGTTGATGCAGCTCTGCGATGCGGCAGGCGTTGTCGTGATCGAGGATTGCGCCCATACGATGGGGGCCGCGTGGCGCGGGCAGCTCTCGGGTCGGCAAGGGGCCGTTGGGTGTTATTCGTGTCAGACCTATAAGCATGTTAATTCGGGCGAGGGTGGTCTGCTGGTCACCGATGATGAGGAGCTTGCGGCCAAAGCCACGATGTTGTCGGGGTCCTATATGCTCTATGAACGACATCTGGCTGCGCCGGGGCCAGAGGTGTTCGAGCGGATAAAATACACCACGCCGAACGTTTCGGGCCGTATGGACAACCTGCGCGCTGCGATTTTGCGCCCTCAGCTAAGGGATTTGGATCGGCAGGTTGGCCGGTGGAACGAGCGCTATCAGGCCATTGAAGACGGTCTGCGGGGAACGCCCGGCCTGACGATGGTCGAGCGTCCCGAGGCAGAGACTTATGTGGGGTCGTCAATCCAGTTCCTGTTGCTCGACTGGCTCCCTGAGCGGATTGCTGAGGTGATCAGCCGCTGCGCCAGCCGCGGGGTAGAGCTGAAATGGTTCGGCGGTGCCGAGCCCATCGGGTTTACCTCACGCTATGACAGTTGGCGCTATGCCGAGAGTGAGCGGATGCCTGCTTCGGACCGGGTTCTGGCGGGGATCATGGATATGCGCGTGCCCCTGACCTTTTCGCTGGAAGACTGCCAGTTAATAGCCCGTATCATCCGGGCTGAGGTCGGAGCCGTCTACCAATCTTAATCTAATTGAGTGCGCCTGCAGCGCACGCTTGATTTTTTGGGATACGCCGCCCCGGTTCGGGCGGCGTTTTGCGTGTTGGAACCGGCGTACCCGGAATGATTGACCCGCCGCAGATTCGCTGGTATCCAGTTATTGAACACTTGTTCATTAATGCTGAGAGGAGAGCGTCAATGTTCATGGCGAGTATGCAATTCGATCTGGGCGAGGACGTGAATGCGCTGCGCGAGATGGTGCATCGTTGGGCGCAGGAGCGGGTCAAGCCGATGGCGGCTGAGGTCGATGCATCGAACGCGTTCCCCAATGAGCTTTGGACCGAGATGGGCGCGCTGGGCCTTTTGGGCGTGACCGTGCCCGAGGAATATGGTGGCGCTGGCATGTCCTATCTGGCGCACACGATCGCGATTGAGGAGATCGCACGGGCCTCGGCCTCGGTCTCGCTATCCTATGGCGCGCATTCGAACCTCTGCGTGAACCAGATCAAGCTGAACGGCACGGAAGAGCAAAAACAAAAATACCTCCCACGCCTGATCTCGGGCGAACATGTGGGCGCTCTGGCGATGTCCGAACCCTCGGCGGGATCAGATGTGGTGTCGATGAAGCTGCGCGCCGAGAAGCGCAATGATCACTACCGCCTGAACGGGAACAAGTACTGGATCACCAACGGGCCGGACGCGGATACTCTGGTGGTCTACGCTAAAACCGACCCGGATGCGGGATCGAAAGGGATCACCGCGTTTCTGATCGAGAAAGAGATGACGGGATTCTCGACCTCACCCCATTTCGACAAGCTTGGGATGCGTGGGTCCAACACCGCAGAACTGATCTTTGAAGACGTAGAAGTACCGTTCGAGAATGTTCTGGGCGAAGAGGGCAAGGGTGTTGCCGTTCTGATGTCCGGCCTCGACTACGAACGTGTCGTGCTGGCCGGGATCGGAACCGGCATCATGGCCGCATGTCTGGATGAAATCATGCCCTATCTGGCCGAGCGCAAGCAGTTCGGGAAACCCATCGGCATGTTCCAACTGATGCAGGGCAAGATCGCGGATATGTACACCGCGATGAACTCGGCCCGGGCTTACGTGTATGAGGTCGCCAAGGCCTGCGACCGGGGGGATGTGACCCGTCAGGACGCGGCGGCGTGCTGTCTCTATGCTTCTGAGGCGGCAATGACGCAGGCGCATCAGGCCGTTCAGGCGATGGGAGGGGCGGGGTTCCTGTCAGACGCTCCGGTCAGCCGGATCTTCCGGGATGCCAAGCTGATGGAGATCGGGGCCGGGACCAGCGAAATCCGCCGCATGCTGATCGGGCGCGAATTGATGGGCGAAATGCTTGGGTAAGAAAGCGCCCCGCAGCCGAGGGAACTGCGGGGCGTTTCGATCAAAGGATCAGAAGCGATGGACGTAGGATACGCCGACCAGCCAAGGATCGATTTCCGCGGTACCGATATCAGCACCGTTCAGTTTGACGTCCGAGTCGATATCGAACCAACGCACGTTCAAACGGACAGCGCCTTGTTCAGTGATCTGATAATCCAAACCAGCCTGAAGCGACAAACCGAACGAGTTGTCCAGTTCCAGGTCGCCCAGCGGAGAGCTTTCTTCAAAGAAGATAGTGTAGTTGAGGCCTGCGCCGACATAGGGCTTCCAAGCGCTGTTGGTCGGGAAGTGGTAGTTCAGCGACAAGGTGGGGGGCAGGTGCTTGGTGCTGCCGGCGTCGGTGCTGCCTCCCAAGGTGATATCGTGTTCAAACGGCGTGGAGGCCAGCAATTCGATACCCAGGTTGTCCCGGATGAAGTATTCGACGGTAAAGATCGGACGGGTGTCGTCGTCGACCTCGGCGTCAAAACCGGCCAGCGTTCCGTTGTCAGATTTAGGGTCCAGGTAGCCGACACCGAAACCAACGGTCCAGTCACCTTGCGATTGGGCGAGTGCGGGGCCAGCCAGCGCGACCAGCGCGGTGGAGAGGGTCAAAGCGGCGAGTTTATTGGTCATTGTTCTGCCTTTGGTTCAGTTGATGACCGCTGTTTTGCACGGGCGCTGCCTGCGCTCTCTGATCTGAGTCAAATTTGCGTGAGCGCACCCGGCAAGTGTGACATAACTGCAGGTCCCGAAAATAAAGGAAAATTTTGATGTCAGGCGATCTGCGCATACCGGGTTTGCGCTCGGCGGGTGGCTGGGATGTCCCCGATCGGCTGAACATGGCGCGCCAGTGTCTGAACCATCCGCCCGAACAGGTCGCCTTGGTCGATCCGACCGAGGGCGAGGAGCGGCCGGTAACTTACGGTCAACTGCACGAGATGGCCGATGGGCTTGCGCAGGCACTCTTGCCCAAGGTTCAGACCGGTGACCGGGTTGGCGTTCTGCTCAGCCAGTCTCCTTGGTGTGCGGCGGCGCATCTTGCGATCTGGAAGATCGGTGCGATTTCGGTGCCTCTATTCAAGCTGTTCAAACAAGACGCGCTGCGCTCCCGTGTGGCGGATGCCGGGGCAGGGATCGTTCTGACAGATGCCGAGGGCGCGGTGCTGCTGGGTGATCTGGCCGAGCCTATAATCGCCCCTGAGGTCGCCCAACCCGGCCCAGAGCTGCCCTTTGCGGATACCGGCCCCGAAGACCCCGCCGTGCTGATCTATACTTCGGGTACGACCGGCAGCCCTAAGGGTGCTCTGCACGGGCACCGCGTGCTGACCGGTCATCTACCCGGCGTTTCGATCAGTCACAATCACCTGCGCGCGGGGGATTGCCTTTGGACTCCGGCGGATTGGGCCTGGATTGGAGGGCTGTTCGATGTCCTGATGCCGGGCCTCGCGCTGGGCATCCCAGTGGTGGCCTCACGGCTGGACAAATTCACCCCCGAAGCCTGTGCCGATGTGATCGCGCGTGGCGGCGTGCGCAACGTGTTCTTCCCTCCGACCGCGCTGCGGATGCTGAAAGCGGCGGATCAGAGCATCCCCGGCCTGCGTTCGGTCGCGTCAGGGGGTGAGCCTCTGGGCGCCGAGATGCTGGCGTGGGGTCAACAGGCCTTTGGACTGACGATCAACGAGTTCTACGGCCAGACCGAATGCAACATGGTCGTCTCGTCCTGTGTCGAGGATTTCCCGGTGCGTCCCGGCTTTATCGGCAAACCGGTTCCGGGCCATAAGGTAGCGGTGATTGATGAGGACGGAACACCCACGACGGACGAGGGTGACGTGGCAATCCGGCGCGGCTCGGCCTCGATGCTGCTTGAATACTGGAACCGGCCCGAGGCCACGGCTGAGAAGTTCCGGGGGGATTGGCTGATCACCGGAGACCGAGGTGTGTGGGAGGGCGACTACCTGCGCTTCGTCGGGCGCGATGATGACGTGATCACCTCCGCCGGGTACCGCATCGGCCCCGCCGAGATTGAAGATTGCTTGCTGACCCACCCTGCTGTGGCAACGGTCGGCGTGGTCGGCAAACCCGACCCACTGCGGACCGAGATCGTGAAGGCCTATGTGGTGTTGAAACCCGGGGCCGAGGCCTCAGGGCCGGAGTTGCAGGAGTGGGTCAAGGACCGTCTGGCGCAGTATTCCTATCCGCGGGAGGTGACGTTTTTGGAGGAGCTTCCGATGACCGTGACGGGGAAGGTCATCCGGAAGGAACTGAAGGCGCGGGCCGCTGGGGAGGTCCCATTATGAAAAACTTGATCTGCGCACTTTCCTTAGTTTTGTCTAGCGTTTGCACTGCGCATGCAGAAAGTACGGACAAACCGATTAGTGTTTTGAAATGGTTCAACGGGTGTGCATTTTTAAGTCAACCCGAGAACGGTATGACGATGGACACCAATTGTGTGAGCACTGCAGTCGAATACTGCACAATCGGACGCGTTGAAGAAGATCGAGTTCAATGTTTGGTAGAGCTTTCTGAACATGTCAGTGGAATCTGGAAAGAGATAGAATCCAATTTGCCGGAAAGCATTGGAGGGTCCGGCTGGGGAGCTCGAAACTATGAACGCAAGTACCTCCGGTTAGTCCAAGAGGAGTTCGATGTTTGCGATGCATCTCCTAGAGAAGAAATTCCCTCGGATACGTGGTGCAAGATGTATTTGAATGCAGGACGTTGGGTGGAGTGGCGGCACCTGCAAAGACTAGCCGATGAGGTAGCCAAATGAAACTAACGTCCAAAGCCATGCCCGCCTCTGAGGGCTTCAATGCAAACCGCTCCGCCCATCTCGAAGCGTTGGCGCAAATTTCAACTGCCGCAGAAGCCGCTCGAATGGGCGGTGGCGAGAAATCTCGCGCGCGGCACGTCTCTCGGGGCAAGATGCTTCCCAGACGCAGGGTGGCGAACCTGCTCGATCCAGGGTCTCCGTTTCTAGAGATCGGCGCGACGGCGGCTCATGGTATGTATGGCGACGCCGCGCCCTGCGCCGGGGTCATCGCGGGCATTGGCCGGGTACAGGGGCGCGAGGTCATGGTGGTATGCAACGACGCCACCGTGAAGGGCGGCACATACTATCCAATGACTGTCAAAAAACACCTCCGCGCGCAGGAGATTGCCGAGGAGAACCATCTGCCCTGTATTTATTTGGTGGATAGCGGCGGTGCGAACCTGCCTAATCAGGATGAGGTCTTCCCTGACCGCGACCACTTTGGCCGTATCTTCTATAACCAAGCGCGGATGAGCGCGAAGGGGATTGCTCAGATCGCTGTGGTGATGGGCTCTTGTACTGCGGGTGGGGCCTATGTGCCCGCGATGTCGGACGTGACCATCATCGTGAAAGAACAGGGTACGATCTTTCTGGCCGGGCCGCCTCTGGTGAAAGCGGCAACTGGCGAGGTTGTGAGTTCCGAAGATCTGGGCGGCGGCGATGTCCATACCCGCCTGTCCGGCGTGGCGGACTATCTGGCCGAGGATGACGCCCACGCGCTGGCTTTGGCACGTCGGGCTGTCGGCTCGTTGAACCTACGCACACCGCAGACGGTCGATTGGGCCAGCCCGGAGGACCCAGCTTATGACCCCGAGGAAATCCTCGGCGTTGTTCCCGCTGACCTGCGCACGCCCTACGACATCCGCGAGGTGATCGCGCGTCTGGTCGATGGCTCTCGGTTCGATGAGTTCAAGCCGCGCTTTGGCGAGACGCTGGTAACTGGCTTTGCCCATGTCAAAGGCTGCCCCGTCGGGATCATCGCCAACAATGGCGTGCTGTTTTCCGAGGCCGCGCAGAAGGGCGCGCATTTTGTTGAGCTATGTTCTCAGCGTCGCATCCCGCTGGTGTTCCTGCAGAACATCACTGGCTTTATGGTCGGTCGTAAGTACGAAAACGAAGGCATCGCGCGGCATGGGGCCAAGATGGTGACGGCGGTGGCAACAACCTCGGTGCCGAAGATCACAATGCTGGTCGGAGGGTCCTTCGGGGCCGGGAACTATGGCATGGCCGGTCGCGCCTATCAGCCTCGGTTCCTGTGGACTTGGCCGAACTCAAGGATTTCCGTGATGGGCGGAGAGCAGGCGGCAGGCGTTCTGGCCACCGTCAAGCGTGACGGGATCGAGCGGCAGGGTGGGACGTGGTCCGCCGAGGAAGAGGCCGAATTCAAACGTCCGACTTTGGATATGTTCGAGGAGCAGTCTCATCCGCTCTATGCCTCTGCTCGGTTGTGGGATGATGGCATCATCGACCCACGCAAATCGCGCGATGTCCTGGCATTGTCATTGAGCGCCGCTCTGAACGCCCCGATCGAGGAAACACGTTTCGGCGTGTTCAGGATGTGACCATGGACCTGAAGAAAAAACTTTGGGACACAATCCCGGAACTCAAAATCCCCGATTTGACCACACGGGCCGAAATCTCGGTCTATTTGGTCCACAACTCTCGGGATCCTGAGGACTATTTTTTCTTGTTTGATTTTGAGGAGTTCGTAGATCGGTCAAATGGCGGCTACTTCGTGCGCCCAGTCATTCGGATTTTAGCAGGTCGAGATGACTTTAGCCGGACACGATTTGCACGTGAGTTTCGTGTGGTATTTGCACGCGAATTCGATCGGATGCGTGCTGAACTCGCGGCAAAGAAGGGAAAACGGGGCTGGCTGAGCTGGAGCTTTGGTCTGAATTCGGCAGTCGATATTGTTGGCGGGCTGGTCGGAAACCTCGTTTTGGCGGCAGCAATGTCCGTGGGCAAAAGAGTCTTAGGTGACATATCGCTTCCGCGTATTTTGTCGGGGAAAAGCGATGAGGCAAAGCTGGCTGACGAAATTGATCGTACCAAGGTTAAAGTAGAACGGGCATTGGCCGAGATCGAAATCACAATTCATCCCGAGCTCTACTATCACGCCTATCGTGATGGTCATCTTGGTAAAATCAGCGGAATGGACCGCGATGCGTGGCCGCTGCCTGACTATGTCAGGGCGCATCTGCAAGACGAAAAAAGCGGTTCTTGGTGGTAGGGGCTCCCAGATGTTCAATAAAATCCTAATCGCAAACCGTGGCGAGATTGCTTGTCGGGTCATTGAAACCGCTCAGAAAATGGGTGTGTCCTGTGTTGCTGTCTATTCGGATGCGGATGCCACGGCGAAGCATGTGCAGATGGCAGATGAGGCGGTGAATATCGGCGGGGCCGCTCCGGCTGAAAGCTATCTAAAGGGGGATGTGATCATCCAGGCGGCGCTCGAGACCGGGGCGCAGGCGATCCATCCCGGCTATGGGTTTCTGTCCGAGAACCCGGATTTTGTGGATGCGGTTGAGGCCGCAGGGCTGACATTCATTGGTCCCTCGGCGGATGCGATCCGTAAGATGGGTCTTAAGGATGCGGCCAAGGCTTTGATGGAGGAGGCAGGCGTTCCCGTTGTGCCCGGATATCACGGTGACAATCAGGACCCCGCTCATCTGGCCGAGGCAGCCGCGGCCATTGGCTATCCCGTGCTGATCAAGGCGGTTGCAGGCGGCGGCGGCAAAGGTATGCGGTTGGTCGAGACTCCCGAAGCTTTCTCAGACGCTCTGGACAGCGCGCGCGGTGAGGCTAGGACCGCCTTTGGCAATGACGCGGTTCTGGTTGAAAAATTCGTAGCCAAACCTCGGCATATCGAGGTTCAAGTTTTCGGCGACGGCACCCATGCGGTGCATCTGTTTGAACGGGACTGCTCGCTTCAACGGCGGCATCAGAAGGTGATCGAAGAGGCTCCGGCCCCCGGGATGACGGCTGAGATGCGCGAGGCGATGGGGCAGGCCGGTGTGCGTGCGGCAGAGGCAATCGGCTACAAAGGTGCCGGGACGGTTGAGTTCATTGTCGACGCGTCCGAAGGGCTGCGGCCGGATCGCTTCTGGTTCATGGAGATGAACACGCGACTGCAGGTTGAACATCCGGTGACTGAGTCGATTACGGGCGTTGATCTGGTCGAATGGCAGTTGCGCGTAGCAGCGGGAGAAAGCCTTCCGAAGCAGCAGAACGACCTGTCGATCAATGGTCACGCGTTTGAGGCGCGGCTCTATGCCGAGGATGTGCCCAAGGGCTTTTTGCCCGCAACGGGAACTCTGACCCATCTGCGGTTTCCGCTTGAATGCCGCGCGGATAGTGGTGTGCGGGCGGGGGATACGATCAGCCCCTGGTATGATCCGATGATCGCCAAGGTCGTCGTGCATGGTCCGACTCGCGCGGTCGCGCTTGAGAGCCTGCATCGCGCCCTGCGTCAAACCGAGGTTGCCGGGACGGTGACCAATCTGGCCTTCCTTGGCGCTCTGACTCGCCATGGTGGGTTTGCCTCGGGCGACGTGGATACGGGTCTGATCGGGCGCGATCTGGAGGATCTGGTAAGGACGTCAGGCACGACCAATGCCTCGGTTGTGGCCGCGGCGATGACAGCGCTGGGGCTAACAGAGACGACCTCAGAGGCTGGCTTCACCCTGTGGGGACCGTTGCGCCGGGCAGTGCAGCTGATGCGCGACGGAGAGGTCATTGATCTGGATGTTCAGGTCGAAAGCCCGCATCGGCAGGTCTGGACTGTGAATGGCGCGCAGGTGGTTGCGCAGCGCAATGGTGGCTGGACCATTGATGGACAACGCATGCCCAATGTCGCCGTCTCTGGGCCTCAGGTCACGGTGTTTGAAGACTATGGGCAGATGTTCGAAATCGTTGACCCCTTGGATCGCGATGCCAGCGCTGCAGGAGATACCAATGTGATCGAGGCGCCGATGCCGGGACTGGTCAAGGCCGTCTTCGCCTCGGCTGGGCAGGCCGTGAAAGAGGGCGACCGGCTGGCGATTCTGGAAGCCATGAAGATGGAGCATTCACTGCTCGCTGCCCGCGATGGTGTGGTGGCCGAGGTGTTGGCAGACGCAGGTGCGCAGGTTGAGGCCGGGGCGGCCCTTGTTCGCTTGGCCGAGGATTGATCTGTTCGGTCCGTGCATTGCGTGGCACAGTCGGGCCATCCGAATTTAAAACGAAAAGAAGCCGGGGAGGGATGCACTGATGAAAGAACGAGTAGAGATATTCGAGGTCGGGCCAAGGGATGGGCTTCAGAACGAAAAGCGCGAGATTCCGGTGGCCGAGAAGGTGGCGCTGGTCGATTGCCTGAGCCGCGCCGGGTTCAACCGAATTGAGGTTGCCAGTTTCGTGTCCCCTAAATGGGTGCCCCAGATGGCAGGAAGCGGCGCGGTTCTGGCTGGAATCAAACGGGCCGAGGGCGTGCGTTATGCGGCGTTGACGCCGAACATGCGCGGCTATGAAGACGCGCTGGCGGCCAAAGCGGATGAGATCGCAGTGTTTGCATCAGCCTCCGAGGGGTTCTCAAAAGCCAACATCAACGCGACCATCGCGGAATCCATCGAACGGTTCGTACCGATCCTTGAGGCTGCGCGCCATATCGACCTGCCGGTCCGGGGCTATGTCTCATGCGTGACCGATTGCCCCTATGACGGTCCGACCCCACCCGAAAAAGTGGCAGAGGTCGCGGACGCTCTGTTCGCGCATGGTTGCTATGAGATTTCGCTGGGCGATACGATCGGGCAGGGAACCCCGGACAAGATCGCGCATATGCTGCTGGCAGTGCGCGACAGGGTGCCCGTTACCCGGCTTGCGGGCCATTTCCACAACACCAATGGGCGCGCGATGGACAATATTGATGCCTCGCTCGCGCTGGGCGTGCGGGTGTTTGACGCTGCGGTCGGTGGCTTGGGTGGATGCCCTTATGCACCCGGCGCAGCTGGCAATGTGGCGACTGAGGCCGTCGCTGCCCATCTGGAGCGGCTGGGATATGAGACCGGTCTGGACGCAGCAGTTTTGGACGAAGCCGCGCAGATTACGCAGGCCATGAGGGGCTGACATGTTTGAAACAATTGCGGTCGTCGCGGATGACCGGGGTGTCGCGACGCTGACCCTGTCGCGAGCCGAAAAGCACAACGCCATGTCGGCGCTGATGATCAGCGAATTAACCCAGGCAGCGGCGCAGCTGGGCTGCGATGAGGCGGTGCGTGTTGTTGTGCTGACCGGCTCCGGCAAAAGCTTCTGCGCCGGGGGCGATCTGGGGTGGATGCGCGATCAGATGGCTGCGGATGCCGAGACCCGATTTACCGAGGCGCGCAAACTGGCGGAAATGCTTAAGGCGCTGAACGAGATGCCAAAACCTCTGATTGGTGCATTGCAAGGCAACGCGTTTGGCGGTGGAGTTGGGCTTGCTTCGGTCTGCGACGTCGCGGTGGGCGTTGACACCCTGAAAATGGGCCTGACCGAGACCCGGTTGGGCTTGATCCCAGCGACGATTGGGCCTTACGTGATCGCGCGAATGGGTGAGGCCCGCGCGCGGCGTGTTTTCATGTCGGCGCGTTTGTTTGACGCGGCAGAGGCGGTGGAGCTTGGCCTTTTGGCAAAAGCGGTGCCAAGTGATGAGCTGATGCGCGCTGTCGAGGATGAAATCACCCCCTACCTGTCCTGTGCGCCGGGGGCTGTGGCGTCGGCTAAGGCCTTGGTTCAAAACCTCGGTCCGCGTCTTGACGACAGTGTGATTGACCATACCATCCAAGCGTTGGTCGCCCGATGGGAGACGCCTGAAGCACGCGAAGGCATCGAAGCTTTCTTTGAAAAACGTAACCCCAAGTGGAATAACAAAGTTTAACTTGGGACGTCTATTGTCCGCTGATGCGAAATCCGGGTGATTCCCGAAGGTCTGTCAAGGGGATGAATGACGTGGTGCGCGCTTGTGTTCGGTTGACCCTCTGACCGCGCGGGGCTAGAGAAAGTCGAGTCAACACGCCAATTGACGGCGCCCTCCGAAAGGGGATGCGCAGGAAAGGAGCTAGACGTGGAAGACCTGCTGCGGGAGTATCTCCCTATTCTGGTGTTTCTGGCCGTAGCCATCGGCCTGGGAATTGTCCTGATTCTGGCAGCTGTCGTTCTGGCAGTTCGCAACCCCGATCCCGAAAAAGTAAGCGCCTATGAATGCGGCTTCAACGCGTTTGATGACGCTCGGATGAAGTTCGATGTGCGCTTCTATCTGGTTTCGATCCTCTTCATCATTTTCGACCTCGAAATTGCTTTCCTGTTCCCTTGGGCCGTGGGCTTCAAGGACATCAGCGATGTGGGATTCTGGTCGATGATGGTCTTCTTGGGCGTTTTGACCATCGGCTTTGCCTATGAATGGAAGAAGGGGGCCTTGGAATGGGAGTGATGACGGGTGCAAATACCGCCGGCGTCGACAAAGAAGTCGCCACCCAGGCCCTCAATGCCGAGCTGCAGGACAAAGGTTTCCTGCTGACCTCGACCGAAGACATCATCAATTGGGCGCGGACGGGCAGCTTGCATTGGATGACCTTCGGTTTGGCCTGTTGCGCGGTTGAGATGATGCACACCTCGATGCCGCGCTATGACGCGGAACGGTTTGGCATCGCGCCGCGTGCCTCGCCGCGCCAGTCTGATGTGATGATCGTGGCCGGTACGCTGACCAACAAGATGGCTCCTGCGCTGCGTAAGGTCTACGACCAGATGCCAGAGCCGCGCTACGTGATCTCGATGGGGTCCTGCGCCAATGGTGGCGGCTACTACCACTATTCTTATTCGGTTGTTCGCGGCTGTGACCGTATCGTTCCGGTGGATATCTACGTCCCCGGCTGCCCTCCGACCGCCGAGGCGCTGCTGTACGGCTTGATGCAGTTGCAACGCAAAATCCGCCGTACCGGCACGATCGTGCGCTAAGGGAGAGGGCGGATGAGCGAAGCACTCAAAGAACTCGGTACGCATCTGGAGCTGAAACGGTCCGACTGTGTGTTGTCTTGGGATGTCACGCATGGTGAGCTGAATGTGGATGTGGCGCCGTCAAACCTTGTGGAATTCATCGAATTCCTCAAAAGCGACCGCTCCTGCCAGTTCTCAACGCTGGTTGATATCACGGGCGTAGACTACCCCGAACGGGCGAAGCGGTTCGACGTGGTCTATCACTTCCTGTCGATGTACCAGAACCAGCGCATTCGCCTGCGGGTTTCCATAAGGGAAGAGGACATGGTGCCCTCGATCGTCGATACGCATCCCTCGGCCAACTGGTTCGAGCGTGAGGTTTTCGACATGTTCGGCATCTTGTTCTCGGGCCATCCGGACCTGCGGCGCATCCTGACCGACTACGGGTTCCGCGGCTACCCGCTGCGTAAGGATTTCCCGACCACAGGCTACACCGAGGTCCGCTATGACGAAGCGCAGAAACGCGTGGTATATGAACCCGTCAGCCTCGTGCAGGAATACCGTCAGTTTGATTTCATGTCCCCATGGGAAGGTGCCAACTACATTCTTCCAGGGGATGAAAAACAGGAGTCGTAAGCCATGGAGTTCCTGATCTGGATCGCTTTCACGATCGCCACGATCATCCCGATGCTGAAACTGCTGCCGCATTTCGGGATCGAGAAGTTCTGGGCGTTTGCCTGTGTCATCCCGATTGGAACGCTGATCCTTTTGTGGATCATGGCCATGAAGCTGCAAGAGATGGAGCGTCGCTGAGATGCTGGGGGAACTGATCATTTTGGGCGCTCTTGGGGTGCTGCTTGCCGGCGCCGCAGCCAAGGCAGCTGAGGCCGAGAAGGTCCGGGTGCGCGCGGACGCGAAGAAAAAGCGGGGGCGGTGATGGACGGCTCAAGATATGATGACGGCAGCACGGACGCGCTGAGCGGCGAGCAGAAAATCCGAAACTTCAACATCAACTTCGGCCCGCAACACCCTGCCGCACATGGAGTTTTGCGTTTGGTGCTTGAGCTGGACGGAGAGATCGTCGAACGCTGCGATCCGCATATCGGCTTGCTGCACCGTGGCACCGAAAAGCTGATGGAAAGCCGGACGTATCTGCAGAACCTGCCGTATTTCGACCGTCTGGATTACGTGGCGCCGATGAACCAGGAACATGCTTGGTGTCTGGCGATTGAGAAATTGACTGACGTGGAAGTGCCGCGCCGTGGCTCGTTGATCCGGGTTCTGTATTCTGAGATTGGGCGTATTCTGAACCATCTGCTGAACGTGACCACGCAAGCGATGGATGTAGGCGCTCTGACCCCGCCGCTGTGGGGTTTTGAAGAACGCGAAAAGCTGATGGTGTTCTATGAGCGCGCCTGTGGTGCCCGCCTGCACGCCGCCTATTTCCGCCCCGGCGGCGTCCATCAGGACCTCCCGCCCGAACTGTTGGATGATATCGAGACATGGAGCCACGAATTCCCCGCCGTTCTCGACGACATTGACGGGTTGTTGACCGAAAACCGCATCTTCAAGCAACGCAACGCCGATATTGGCGTCGTGACCGAGGATGACATTCAGAAATACGGTTTCTCGGGCGTGATGGTCCGTGGATCAGGTCTGGCATGGGACCTGCGCCGCGCGCAGCCCTACGAATGCTATGACGAGTTCGAGTTCCAGATCCCCGTCGGCAAGAATGGCGACTGCTATGACCGTTACCTCTGCCGCATGGAAGAGATGCGCCAGTCACTGCTGATAATCCGTCAGGCCATCGCCAAAATCCGCGAATGCCCGGGCGACGTTCTGGCGCGTGGCAAGATCACCCCGCCGAAACGCTCGGACATGAAGACCTCGATGGAGAGCCTGATCCATCACTTCAAGCTTTACACCGAAGGCTTCCACGTCCCTGCGGGTGAGGTTTATGCCGCCGTCGAGGCCCCCAAGGGCGAGTTCGGCGTCTATCTTGTCGCCGACGGCACCAATAAACCCTACCGCGCCAAACTCCGCGCACCGGGATTCCTGCATCTGCAAGCCATGGATCACGTCGCCAAAGGCCACCAACTGGCTGACGTCGCCGCCATCATCGGCACCATGGACGTCGTATTTGGAGAGATTGACCGCTAATGCTCCGCCGTCTTCATCCCGAACAACCTGATAGCTTTGCCTTCACCGCTGCCAACCAGAAATGGGCCGAAGCGCAGATCACCAAATACCCTGAGGGCCGCCAAGCCAGTGCGGTGATCCCTCTGCTTTGGCGCGCGCAAGAGCAGGAGGGCTGGCTGTCCCGCCCGGCAATTGAATCCGTCGCCGACATGCTGGGCATGGCCTATATTCGCGTGCTCGAGGTCGCCTCGTTCTACTTCATGTTCCAACTGCAGCCGGTCGGCTCTGTGGCGCATATTCAGGTGTGTGGCACGACCTCATGCATGATTTGCGGTGCCGAGGATCTTATTGCGGTCTGCAAGGAAAAGATCGCAGCCAAGCCACACGTGCTATCCGCCGATGGCAAGCTGAGCTGGGAAGAGGTGGAATGCCTCGGGTCCTGTACGAATGCTCCGATGGCGCAGATTGGCAAGGATTACTACGAAGACCTGACCGCCGAGAGCTTTGGCAAGATCGTTGACGATCTGGCAGCAGGTAAAGTTCCCACGCCCGGCCCTCAGAACGGGCGTTATGCCGCTGAGCCTTTGAAAGGCCTCAGCAGCCTGACGGAACATGAGGCTGGAAAGCCAGAACACAATGCCAGCGTGGCCTTGGCGGCCGAACTGGGCGATACGGTCAAGCGGATCGACGGGACCGAGGTTCCGATCCTCACGCCCTGGCTGGGGAAAGACGGCAAACAGGCCGGAGCCTCGGCGGCAGCGAAACCGCCGAAAGCGCCTGAGCCACCGAAACCTGCCGTGAAACAGGCCGCTGAGGCCAAAGCGAAAGAAGTCGAAGAAGATAAACCCCGAACGCTGACTGAGGCGCGTGGGGGCCTGCCGGATGACCTCAAGATGCTCAAAGGTGTGGGGCCAAAGCTGGAAGAGACGCTGAACGATCTGGGCTTTTTCCACTATGATCAGATCGCGGCCTGGACGCCTGGGCACGTGGCCTGGGTGGATGCGCGATTGAAGTTCAAGGGCCGGATCGAACGCGATGGCTGGATTGAGCAAGCGGCCAAGCTGGCCGTTGGGGATGAGACCGAATTCGCCAAACGTGCCAAGGAAGACGGCACTTACGAAGACTAAACGCCCTGCAAGGGCTCAAGGACGAGATGGACAAGGACAAAGAACAAGCCATAGCCCGCAAGGGCCGTCATATAGGCATCGTCATCGCCGTGACGATGGTGGTTTGGCTTGGCATGACTTTGTTCATTGGCCCTGCAATTGGAATGCCGGGGCGCTATGCGCTGCTATTTGATTTCGCCGCTTTGGCCGGGTTCATCTATGCAGGCGTCAACATATTTCAACTCTGGCGCATGCGTCAGGACAGCTGAGGGTAACACGCGATGCTGAAGGATCAGGACCGGATCTTTACCAATATCTACGGGATGCACGAGCGTACTCTGCGCGGCGCGCAGGCCCGAGGGCATTGGGATGGCACCGCTGGCCTGATCGAAAAGGGCCGGGATTGGATCATCCAGACGATGAAAGACTCGGGCCTGCGTGGGCGCGGTGGCGCGGGCTTCCCAACTGGCCTGAAATGGTCGTTCATGCCAAAAGAGAGCGACGGGCGCCCGTCTTATCTGGTCGTGAATGCGGACGAATCCGAGCCGGGTACCTGCAAAGACCGTGAGATCATGCGCCACGATCCACATACGCTGATCGAAGGCTGCCTGATTGCCTCTTTCGCGATGAATGCGCACACCTGCTATATCTACCTGCGCGGCGAATATATCCGCGAGCGTGAGGCGCTGCAGGCCGCGATTGATGAGGCTTATGACGCCGGGCTGTTGGGCAAGAACGCGGCTGGTTCGGGCTGGGATTTCGACATCTTCCTGCATCACGGCGCGGGCGCTTACATCTGCGGCGAAGAAACTGCGCTTATCGAAAGCCTTGAGGGCAAGAAGGGCATGCCACGCATGAAGCCTCCGTTCCCGGCGGGGGCTGGCCTCTATGGTTGCCCGACCACGGTGAACAACGTGGAGTCCATCGCCGTTGTACCGACCATCCTGCGCCGGGGCGCGGATTGGTTCGCGGGCTTTGGTCGTCAGAATAATGCGGGCACCAAGCTGTTTGCAATCTCGGGCCATGTGAACAACCCTTGCGTCGTCGAAGAGGCGATGTCGATCCCGTTCGAGCAGCTGATCGAAACCCATTGCGAAGGCATTCGTGGCGGCTGGGATAACCTATTGGCCGTCATTCCGGGTGGATCGTCCGTTCCGTGCGTGCGCGGTGAAAACATGCGCGATGCGATCATGGATTTCGACTATTTGCGTGGTGAACTGGGCTCGGGCCTTGGGACGGCAGCGGTGATCGTGATGGACAAGTCCACCGACATAATCAAGGCGATCTGGCGGTTGTCGAAATTCTACAAGCACGAAAGCTGCGGCCAGTGTACGCCTTGTCGAGAAGGCACCGGCTGGATGATGCGCGTGATGGACCGCCTTGTGCGCGGCGAGGCGGAGCTGGAAGAGATCGACATGCTGTTTGACGTGACCAAACAGGTCGAAGGCCACACGATCTGCGCCTTGGGCGATGCGGCGGCCTGGCCGATCCAGGGCCTGATCCGCAACTTCCGCGAAGAGATCGAGGACCGCATCAAGGCGCAGAAATCAGGCCGCATGGGGGCTATGGCAGCGGAATGATCAGGCAGCCCGACGGATATCATCTGGCCGAACTGAATATTGGCCGCCTGCTTGCTCCGACGGATGACCCTCGGGTGGCTGAGTTCATGGCCAATCTCGACAAGGTCAACGGCTTGGGCAAGCGGATGCCGGGCTTTGTATGGATGATGGAAGGCTCGGGCGAACCGGGAACCGGGAATACGGAAAACGCAATTGGGGGCGATCCTCAATTTGTTGCCAACCTGACGGTCTGGGAAGATGTCGCGAGCCTTGAGACATTTGTCTGGGGCACCATACACAAACAGTTTTATGACCGCCGTCAGGAGTGGTTTGAACTGCTGGGGGATCAGCATTTCGTCATGTGGTGGGTGCCCGCAGGGCACCAGCCGGATCTGGATGAAGCCATGGCGCGGCTAGAGTGTCTGCGCCAGGAAGGTCCAAGTGAACACGCCTTTGGATGGGCGGATTTGAAACAAGCAAGCAAGTGGCGCGACAATCGTTGCGCTCAGGTCGCAGCGGAGTGAGCGGGATGACACACCATTCTGATTGCGCGCGCAGCCGCCCAGATGCCAGCCATCTGACAGGAATAAACAATGTGAAGACTATGAAATTTTCAACCTTAGCTGGCCTTGCAGGGCTTGTGCTGATCTCGGCTTGCACCGTCACCTCGTCCAAGGACCGTGTGCTGTTTGACGGGCAGTTTTTCCGCGCCAAGGCCAAGTCGGTCGACAAGCGCAACACCCCGACCGAGTTCACCGTTGTCGTGAACAACGTGTCAGCCTCGCTTGACGGCGCGCGTGAGGCTGGCCGGTTCGAGGGCACGAAATTCTGCATCCAGAACTTCGGCTCGTCGCGTATCGTGTGGAAGGTTGGCCCGGATACCGAACCGCAGAACCTGCGCATCAGCGACGACAAACTGACTTTTGCGGGAACCTGCCAAAGACCATGAGGCTGTTTTCCGCATATCACGGCAGGGCCAGCGGTCTGTTATTGCATAGCAGACAGGGCGACACCCATCTTGGTCGATCCAAGAAGGAAGGACCTGTCATGTCTTATGCGAAAACACTTGCCATCGGTCTTGCGCTGATGATCCCAGCGATCGCCGAGGCCAAGCCGCCTCTGCGTGAGGTGAAACAGATCGACAATGAGCTGTATTACATTGCTGTCGCGAAAGAGATTTCGGACTATTGCCCCTCGATCAGCGGGCGGAAGCTGAAAGCGATCAACGTGATGTGGGGGCTGCGGTCCGAGGCGAACAGCCTTGGCTACTCGGACCAAGAGATCCGGGCCTATGTCGAATCCGACGCCGAAAAAGACCGGATGCGCGCCAAGGGCGAGGCCTATCTGGCCTCCAACGGGGTGACCTACGAGAACCCGAATTCCTTCTGCACTTTGGGACGGAAGGAAATCGACAGAAACAGCGCCATCGGCGTTTATTTGAGGGCGAACTGACGATGTCTGACCTCCGCAAGATCAATATCGACGGGCAGGAAATCGAAGTCGATGGTGCCATGACCCTGATCCAGGCCTGTGAAGAGGCCGGGGTTGAGGTGCCGCGCTTCTGCTACCACGAACGTCTTTCGATTGCGGGGAATTGCCGGATGTGTCTGGTTGAGGTCGTGGGCGGCCCTCCGAAACCTGCGGCCTCTTGCGCGATGCAGGTGCGGGATCTGCGGCCGGGGCCGGAGGGGCAGCCGCCTCAGGTCAAGACGAACTCACCCATGGTCAAGAAGGCCCGCGAAGGGGTGATGGAGTTTCTCCTGATCAACCACCCGCTGGATTGTCCGATCTGTGACCAAGGCGGTGAATGCGATCTACAGGATCAGGCGATGGCCTATGGTGTGTCTGGCTCGCGCTTCAAGGAAGCCAAGCGCGCCGTTGACGATCTGGATTTGGGGCCGCTGGTCGGCACCGCGATGACTCGTTGCATCAGCTGTACGCGCTGCGTGCGCTTCACGACTGAGGTCGCCGGCATCACTCAGATGGGTCAGACGGGGCGGGGCGAGGATGCTGAGATCACCTCATACCTGAACCAGACGCTGCACTCGAACCTGCAGGGTAACATCATTGATCTGTGCCCCGTGGGGGCGCTGACCTCGAAACCCTATGCCTTCACCGCGCGCCCGTGGGAGCTGACCAAGACCGAGAGCATTGACGTCATGGATGCTTTGGGCTCGAACATCCGCGTGGATACCAAAGGGCGTGAAGTGATGCGGTTCCTGCCGCGTAACCATGACGGCGTGAACGAGGAATGGATCAGCGACAAGACCCGGTTCGTCTGGGACGGGTTGCGCCGTCAGCGTCTGGACCGTCCGTATGTGCGCGAAAACGGAAAGCTGCGTCCAGCCTCGTGGCCTAAGGCGCTGACCAAAGCCGCTGAAGCGCTGAAAGGGGCCGAAAAACCGGCAGGTCTCATTGGTGATCTTGCCCCGGTTGAGGCGATCTTTGCGCTGAAACAGATGATCGAAGGGCAGGGCGGCGTTGTCGAATGCCGCACGGACGGGGCCAAGCTGCCCGCGGGCAACCGCGGAGCCTATGCCGGGACCGCCGCGATCGAAGATATCGACATGGCCGAGCGCATTCTGCTGATCGGCACCAATCCGCGCGATGAGGCTCCGGTTCTGAATGCCCGCATCCGCAAGGCTTGGGCGCACGGGGCCGAGGTTGCTCTGGTCGGCCCGGCGGCCGATCTGACCTATGAATACCACCACATGGGCGATGACCGTGCCGCGTTGCAAAAGGTTGTCGACATGGGCGGCGATGATGAGATCAAAGCAAAACGTTCTTTGGTCATTGTAGGGCAAGGCGCGCTGCAAGAGGCAGATGGTGCCGCTGTTCTGGCCGCCGCGCAAACCGTTGCAAACAATACCGAAAGTGGGCTGATCATCTTGCATACCGCCGCCGCGCGTGTGGGCGCGATGGATGTGGATGCCACCAACGCGGGTGGTATGGGCGCGATCAGCGCGTCTGATGTGATCTATAACCTCGGCGCGGATGAGGTCGAGATCGGTGACGGCGCATTCGTCATCTATCAAGGCAGCCATGGCGACCGTGGCGCACACCGCGCTGATGTGATCCTGCCCGCTGCCGCCTATACCGAGGAAAACGGGTTGTTCGTGAACACCGAAGGCCGCCCTCAGCTGGCCATGCGGGCTGGCTTTGCGCCGGGTGAGGCCAAGGAAAACTGGGCCATCTTGCGTGCGCTCTCGACCGATTTGGGTGCGACGTTGCCTTTCGACTCTTTGGCGCAATTGCGATCCGCGTTGATCGAGGCGGTACCGCATCTGGCGCGTATCGACGAGGTGATCGAGAATGAGGTGCAGCCGCTTGAGGCTGGCGTACTGGGCAAGGCGAGTTTCCGCAATGCGGTCAAGGATTTCTACCTGACCAACCCGATCGCGCGCGCCTCGCAACTGATGGCCGAGCTGTCGGCGCAGGCGAAAAACACAGACAGGATGGCCGCAGAATGATCCGTCCCGCAGAGATATCCCCGACGACCCACGGTGTGAGGACCAATGGCTGACTTCTTTAACACACCGGGCGGCATCGCCCTGATCATCCTGGCGCAGGTTCTCGCTGTCGTGGCCTTTGTGATGATCTCGCTGTTGTTCCTTGTCTATGGTGACCGCAAGATCTGGGCCGCTGTTCAGATGCGCCGTGGCCCCAATGTGGTGGGCGCTTATGGTCTGCTGCAATCGGTGGCCGACGCGCTGAAATATGTGGTCAAAGAGGTCGTCATCCCGGCAGGCGCGGACCGCACCGTGTTCATCTTGGCTCCGCTAACGTCGTTCGTCCTGGCAATGATCGCCTGGGCCGTGATCCCATTCAACGACGGCTGGGTTTTGTCAGATCTGAACGTGGCGATCCTCTATGTCTTCGCCGTATCCTCGTTGGAGGTTTACGGTGTGATTATGGGCGGTTGGGCGTCGAACTCAAAGTACCCGTTCCTCGGCTCTTTGCGCTCTGCGGCGCAGATGATCTCTTATGAAGTGTCAATCGGTCTGATTATCATCGGCGTGATCATCTCGACGGGTTCGATGAACTTTGGCGACATCGTCCGCGCACAGGATGGCTCGTTTGGCTTCTTTAGTTGGTACTGGCTGCCGCATTTCCCGATGGTCTTCCTGTTCTTCATCTCGGCACTTGCCGAAACAAACCGCCCACCGTTCGACCTGCCCGAGGCGGAGTCGGAACTGGTCGCAGGCTATCAGGTCGAATACTCGGCCACGCCCTTCCTGCTGTTCATGGCGGGCGAGTACATCGCCATCTTCCTAATGTGCGCGCTGACCACGCTGCTGTTTTTCGGCGGCTGGCTATCACCGATCCCGGGCCTGCCGGATGGAGTGCTGTGGATGGTTGCCAAGATGGCGTTCTTCTTCTTCCTCTTCGCGATGGTCAAGGCGATCACGCCCCGTTACCGCTATGACCAGTTGATGCGTCTGGGTTGGAAAGTGTTTCTGCCGTTCTCGCTGGCCTGGGTGGTTTTCGTGGCCTTCGCGGCAAAATTCGACTGGTTCTGGGGCGCGTTTGCGCGTTGGAGCGTAGGAGGCTGATATGACTCAAATCGACTACACCCGCGCTGCCAAGTACTTCCTGCTGCAAGACTTCTGGGTCGGCATGAAGCTGGGGCTAAAATACTTCTTCGCGCCCAAGGCCACCGTGAATTATCCGCATGAAAAGGGCCCTCTGTCGCCTCGGTTCCGCGGCGAGCACGCCTTGCGCCGATATCCAAACGGCGAGGAACGCTGCATCGCCTGCAAACTTTGCGAGGCGATTTGTCCGGCGCAAGCCATAACAATCGACGCCGAACCGCGCGAAGACGGCAGCCGTCGCACCACGCGCTACGACATCGACATGACGAAATGCATCTATTGCGGCTTCTGCCAGGAGGCCTGCCCGGTCGATGCAATTGTCGAAGGCCCGAACTTCGAATTCGCCACGGAAACAAGGGAAGAGCTGTTTTACGACAAGGAAAAACTGCTCGACAACGGTGAACGCTGGGAAGCTGAAATCGCCCGTAATCTGGAAATGGATGCACCGTACAGATGAGTGACACGCCGACAAATCCCTTTGAACTGATGATGAAGCAGGCGCAGGACATGGCCAAGGCGATGAATCCGGCGATGGAGAATTTCTCGCCCAAGGGGTTTGAGAACCTATGGCCGACCATGCCCAAAGAGGTCATGGAAATGATGTTCGGCAACACCGTCAACAAGGACGGGCTGGATGCCAAGACGCGTCTGCTGCTGACGCTGGCCGGGCTGACTTGTCAGGGCGCGCAGGCGGACTCGGCCGTGCGACAGACGGTGCGCCATGCGCTTGAGGCGGGCGCAAAGAAACAAGAGATCGTGGAAACGATCGGTCAGATGTCGGTCTTTGCTGGCATCCCGGCCATGACCCGCGCGCTGGATCTGGCGCAAGAGGTCCTGGGCGACAACGAGGATGAGGATCAATGACCGTCTTTGCCTTCTATCTGTTTGCCATAAGCGCCATCACGGGCGGGCTGTTCACGGTGATCAGCCGTCAGCCGGTGCACTCGGTGCTGTGGCTGATCCTGTCCTTCCTATCCTCGGCTGGGCTGTTCGTACTGCTGGGGGCCGAGTTCGTGGCGATGCTGTTGATCATCGTCTACGTGGGTGCGGTTGCGGTGCTGTTCCTGTTCGTGGTGATGATGCTGGACGTGGACTTTGCCGAGTTGAAGGCCGAAATGGCGCGGTACATGCCGCTGGCTCTGTTGATTGGTCTGGTGATCCTGATGCAGTTCATCATGGCGTTCGGAGCGTGGGACAGCGCGCAAGGCGTTGAGGCCAATCTGGCTCAACCGGTTCCGAGCGACCGCCACAACACCGAAGCGCTGGGTGTCATCCTTTACGATCAATACTTCCTTCTGTTCCAACTGGCGGGCTTGATCCTGCTGGTGGCGATGATCGGCGCCATCGTGCTGACTTTGCGCCACCGTCAGGACATCAAGCGTCAGGACATCGTCGGCCAGATGATGCGCGACCCGGCCAAGGCGATGGAGTTGAAGGACGTGAAACCGGGGCAGGGACTTTGAGAAGATGATCGGACTTGAACACTATCTTACGGTCGCGGCGACGCTGTTTGTCATCGGCATCTTCGGTCTCTTCCTGAACCGCAAGAATGTCATCATTCTGCTGATGAGCATCGAGTTGATGCTGCTGGCGGTGAATATCAACCTTGTGGCGTTTTCCAGCTTCCTCGGCGATCTGGTCGGGCAGGTGTTCACGCTGTTCGTGCTGACCGTTGCGGCGGCGGAGGCGGCGATTGGTCTGGCCATTCTGGTCTGCTTCTTCCGCAACCGTGGCACCATCGCGGTTGAAGACGTCAATATGATGAAGGGCTAAGAGAACTATGGAAACCACCATCCTCTTTGCCCCGCTCGTGGGCGCTCTGATCTGCGGGTTCGGCTGGCGGTTCATCGGTGAGAAAGCCGCCATGTGGACCGCGACGGGCCTGTTGTTTCTGGCCTGTCTGCTGTCGTGGATCGTGTTCCTGGCCTTTGACGGTCAGACCCAACAGATCGAAATCCTGCGCTGGATCGAGAGCGGCTCACTCTCGACAAGCTGGGCTATTCGTCTGGACCGCCTGACCGCGATTATGCTGATCGTGGTGACGACGGTTTCGGCGCTCGTGCACCTCTATTCATTCGGCTACATGGATCACGACCCGCAATGGCGCGAGGGCGAAAGCTATAAGCCGCGCTTCTTTGCCTATCTGTCCTTCTTCACCTTCGCGATGCTGATGCTGGTGACTGCCGACAATCTGGTACAGATGTTCTTCGGCTGGGAGGGCGTGGGCGTCGCCTCATACCTGCTGATCGGTTTCTATTATCGCAAGTCCAGCGCCAATGCGGCGGCCATGAAGGCGTTTATCGTCAACCGGGTTGGCGATTTCGGCTTTGCGCTGGGGATTTTCGCGATCTTCCTGCTGACTGACAGCATCAACTTCTCGGATATTTTTGCCTCGGCCTCAGACCTGTCGGAAATGCAACTCAGCTTTCTCTGGGGTGAGTGGAACGCGGTTGAGGTGATCTGTGTCCTTCTGTTCATCGGCGCGATGGGGAAATCGGCGCAGTTGATCCTGCACACATGGTTGCCGGACGCGATGGAAGGCCCGACGCCTGTATCGGCCTTGATCCACGCCGCGACGATGGTTACGGCGGGTGTCTTCCTTGTCTGCCGCATGTCGCCGCTGATGGAGTTCGCGCCAGGTGCGACCGGTTTCATCACCTTCCTTGGGGCCTCGACTGCGTTTTTTGCGGCGACCGTGGGTCTGGTGCAGACCGACATCAAGCGCGTCATCGCCTATTCGACCTGTTCGCAGCTGGGCTATATGTTCGTGGCCGCAGGCGTCGGCATGTACTCGGCGGCGATGTTCCACCTGCTGACGCACGCTTTCTTCAAGGCGCTTTTGTTCCTCGGGGCTGGTTCGGTGATCCATGCGATGCATCACGAGCAGGAAATGACCGAATACGGCGGGCTGCGGAAGAAAATTCCCTATACGTTCTGGGCGATGATGATCGGAACGCTGGCCATCACGGGTGTCGGTATCCCGCTGACCACCTTCGGCTTTGCCGGGTTCCTGTCAAAGGATGCAATCATTGAAAGCGCCTTTGCGGGCGGCACGGGCTATGCCTTCTGGATGCTGGTTATCGCTGCGGTCTTCACCTCGTTCTACAGCTGGCGTCTGATTTTCCTGACCTTCTATGGCGAGCCGCGTGGGGACAAACATACCCATGAACACGCGCATGAAAGCCCGAAGGTGATGCTGATCCCTCTGGGTGTTCTGTCGCTGGGCGCGGTTTTTGCAGGGATGATCTGGTACAGCAACTTCTTCGGTCACACGGACAAGGTCGGGAAGTTCTACGGGATCCCGGTGGCCGAGGCCTCAGCGCATGGTGAAGGTCATGACGAAGCGACCCATGCCGAGCATGTTGCCGATGGTACCGCCGAAGAGCATCACGGTGACGATCATGCCGATGCCCACTCGGATGAGGCGCACGGGGATGATCATGCAGATGAGGCGCATGGCAAGAAAGACGGCCACGGAGATCATCACTATGTCTTCGCGGGCGAACCGGGTGAGGGCGCTTTGTATATCGCACCGGACAATACCGTGCTGGATGACGCCCATGCCGTCCCGAAATGGGTTAAGGTATCGCCTTTCGTGGCGATGCTGCTTGGGTTTGTCGTGGCCTACTGGTTCTATATCGTAAACACGTCGCTGCCCGCGCGTCTGGCTGCAAACCAGCGCCCGCTTTACCTGTTCCTGCTGAACAAATGGTACTTTGACGAGATCTATGATGCGGTCTTCGTCAAACCCACTCTGGCCCTTGGCCGCCTTCTGTGGAAGCGCGGCGATGGCAACACAATTGATGGCTTCCTGAACGGAGTAGCAATGGGCGTTGTTCCCTTCTTCACCCGCCTCGCAGGCAAGGCGCAGACCGGGTACATCTTTACCTATGCCTTCTGGATGGTGCTGGGCATCGCGGCCCTTGTGACCTGGATGTCGATCGGCGGAGGGGCGCAGTAATGGACAATATCCTCTCGATCGTGACCTTCATTCCGGCCATTGCTGCGGGTATTCTGGCTCTGTTCCTGCACGGAAATGATGCGGCGGCGCAGCGGAATGCCAAGTGGGTGGCGCTGTTGGCGACCACTGTTACCTTCCTTGTGTCGATTGGCATCTACACGGGCTTTGATCCTTCGAACACCGGCTTCCAGATGGTGGAAGAGGGTGAGTGGCTGATGGGTCTAAAGTACAAGATGGGCGTCGATGGCATCAGCGTGCTGTTCGTGTTGCTGACTACCTTCATCATGCCCCTGACCATTCTGGCCAGCTGGAACGTGACCGAACGGGTCAAGGAATACATGATCTCGTTCCTACTGCTGGAAACGCTGATGCTGGGCGTGTTCATGGCGCTGGATCTGGTGCTGTTCTACCTGTTCTTCGAGGCAGGCCTGATCCCGATGTTCCTGATCATCGGCATTTGGGGCGGTAAGGATCGCATCTACGCCAGCTTCAAGTTCTTTCTCTATACCTTTCTCGGCTCGGTGCTGATGCTGGTGGCGATGGTTGCGATGTACGCGGATGCTGGCACTACGGATATCGAGGCGCTGATGACCCATCAGTTCTCGTCCGAAAGCTTTAGCGTGATGGGCGTCTACATCGTCGGCGGGATGCAGACGCTAATGTTCCTGGCATTCTTTGCATCCTTCGCGGTGAAGATGCCGATGTGGCCGGTGCATACCTGGTTGCCGGACGCGCACGTGCAGGCCCCGACGGCGGGTTCGGTCGTGCTCGCGGCGATCCTGTTGAAAATGGGCGGCTATGGCTTCCTACGCTTCAGCCTGCCGATGTTCCCGGTTGGCTCGGCGGTGATGACCGATCTGGTTCTGTGGATGTCAGCCATCGCCGTTGTCTACACCTCGCTCGTGGCGCTGGTGCAGGAGGATATGAAGAAGCTGATCGCATACTCATCGGTCGCGCATATGGGCTTTGTGACCATGGGGATTTTCGCGGCGAACCAGCAGGGTATTGATGGCGCGATCTTCCAGATGCTCAGCCACGGGTTTATCTCTGCGGCGCTGTTCTTGTGCGTCGGCGTGATCTACGACCGGATGCACACGCGGGATATCGACGCATACGGAGGTCTGGTAATCCGGATGCCCGCCTACGCGTTGGTCTTCATGCTGTTCACCATGGCCAATGTAGGCCTGCCAGGCACCTCGGGCTTCATCGGCGAGTTCCTGACCCTGATGGGCGCATTCCAGGTCAACACCTGGGTAACCGCAGTGGCCGCGACCGGCGTGATATTCTCGGCAGGCTATGCGCTTTGGCTCTACCGTCGGGTCGTGTTCGGCGATCTGATCAAGGAAAGCCTGAAGGCGATGACGGACATGAGCTCGCGTGAGCGGCTGATCTTTGCGCCGCTCATCGTGATGACCATCCTGCTGGGCGTCTATCCGTCGCTGGTGACCGATGTGATCGGCAACTCGACCGCTGCATTGATTTCGAACTATGACACGGCTCTGGCCGCGGCTGAGGCTGCGACCCAAACAGCCGCTTCGCATTAAGGGAGCTTTGGAGACATGATCCAAGCTGATCTGACGATAATCCTGCCAGAGATCGTTCTGGCCGTATATGCGATGGCTGCTCTTATCGGGGCCGTTTACACCAAGAAGGACGAACTGGCTCCGGCATTGGTCTGGTCCACGGCAGGTCTGATGGCGCTTCTGGCGATTTGGATCTCTAGTAATGGTGACGGGACCAACGTGGCGTTCAATGGAATGTTCGTGGATGACGGCTTTGCGCGTTTTTCCAAGGTTGCGATCTTACTTTCCGCCGCTACCGTTCTGGTCATGAGCCAGGACTACATGGCCCGCCGCAACCTGCTGCGGTTTGAGTACCCTGTGCTGGTCGCATTGGCTGCAGTCGGGATGATGATGATGGTCAGTGCGGGCGATCTGATGTCGCTTTACATGGGGTTGGAGCTTCAATCCTTGTCGCTCTATGTCGTGGCGGCGCTGCGTCGGGACAGTGCGAAATCGACCGAGGCCGGTCTGAAATACTTCGTTCTGGGTGCGCTTAGCTCGGGCCTGCTGCTCTATGGCGCGTCGTTGGTCTACGGTTTTACCGGCACCACGCTGTTCTCGGGCATCATCGCCACCGTTCAGGCCGGAGACGTCTCGATCGGTCTACTCTTTGGTCTGATCTTCCTGATCTCGGGTCTGGCCTTCAAGGTTTCGGCCGTGCCCTTCCACATGTGGACCCCGGACGTGTACGAAGGGTCTCCGACCCCGATCACAGCCTTCTTTGCGACCGCTCCGAAAGTGGCTGCCATGGCGCTGTTTGCGCGCCTGCTGCACGACGCGTTTGGCGGCATCGTGAAGGACTGGCAGCAGGTGATCGTGTTGCTGTCGGTTCTGTCCATGCTGCTCGGTGCGGTTGCCGCGATTGGGCAGCGCGACATCAAACGTCTGATGGCGTTTTCTTCGATCGCCCATATGGGCTATGCGCTGATCGGTCTGGCCGCAGGAACTGAGCTGGGCGTGAAAGCTATGCTGATGTATCTGGCGATCTATGTAACGATGAATATCGGCACCTTCGCGTTCATTTTGATGATGGAGCGCGACGGCAAACCGGTCACCGACATCGACGCCTTGCGGCAGTATTCCAAGCGCGATCCGGGAAAGGCTCTGGCCGTTCTGATCCTCATGTTCAGCTTGGCGGGTGTACCGCCCATGCTTGGATTCTTTGCCAAGTTCGGCGTTTGGCAGGCGGGTGTCAGCGCGGGTCTGACTGGGTTGGTGATCGTGTCGGCAATCGCCTCGGTCATCGGTGCGTTCTACTATCTGCGGATCGTCTTCTACATGTATTTCGGCGCCGAGAACGAAGAGCCCATCGAAACTCGCTCAAACCCTGTATTGTGGGTGGCCTTGATGGGATCGGCGGCTTTGATGCTGATCGGTGTGTTCTACCAGTTTGGTGTCGAGGGTGCAGCAGCAGCTGCCGCAGCCACGCTTGTCAATTGATGAAAGCCGCCAACACGATGCAACTGCGCAACCCCGCAAGTGGGCCTTACTGACATGAGCAGTTGGCCTGACGGGTACGGCCTGCACATTTTGCAAGAGGTGGACAGCACGCTGAACGAAGCCGCGCGTCTTGCACCCACGGCGCAAGGCCCCGTGTGGATCATGGCACATCACCAGACCGCAGCGCGCGGCAGGCGAGGGCGGGCTTGGGCCAATCCCAAGGGCAATTTGGCCTCGACCCTTCTGATGCGCCCTCAAGGTGATCCGGAGAGTGCGGCTCTGCGCAGCTTCGTAGCGGCTTTGGCCTTGTTCGATGCCTGTGTCGCTGTGACCGGCAGAGCGTCAGGTTTGTCGCTAAAATGGCCCAATGATGTTTTGCTGAACGGCGGCAAGCTTGCGGGGATATTGCTGGAAAGCACGGGGCAGGGGCGCGGAGTTTCACATCTGTCGATTGGGATCGGCGTCAATCTGACCGAAGCCCCTGGCGCAGGCGCGGTTGAGCCGGGTGCCGTTCGCCCGGTTTCTCTGCTTTCGGAAACCGGTGCGCATGTCACGCCTGAGGATTTTTTGACCGAACTCGCCATCGCCTATGCCGGCTATGAAACCCAATTCGTCACTTACGGCTTTGAACCGATCCGCACGGCATGGTTGGCCCGCGCAGCGCGGCTGGGTGAGGTCATTACCGCCCGTACCGCTACGTCGGAAACGGTTGGTACCTTCGAAACGGTAGACGTGGGGGGCAACCTTGTCCTAAACACCGCCAAAGGCCGTGTGAGCATTCCTGCGGCGGACGTGTTTTTCTGAAGGGGGCTCAGATGCTTCTGGCCATCGACTGCGGCAATACAAATACCGTTTTCTCGATCTGGGATGGTGAGAGTTTCCTGTGTACCCTGCGCACCTCGACCCATCACTCGCGCACGGCGGATGCCTATTTCACCTGGTATTCCACGCTGGTGAAACACTACGGTATCGAGGCTGACATTACCGACGTAATCATTGCCTCGACCGTGCCGCGCGTGGTGTTTAACCTGCGCATCTTTGCGGATCGGTTTTTTGGCTGCCGTCCGCTGGTTGTGGGCAAACCGGATTGCCTGTTGCCGGTCGCACCACGCATTGACGAAGGCACGGTGCCGGGGCCTGATCGCCTCGCCAATGCGGTGGGGGCGTTTGACCGTCATGGCGGAGACGTTGTGGTTGTCGATTTCGGAACCGCGACCAACTTTGATGTCGTCGCCTCTGATGGGGCCTATGTCGGAGGCATCATTGCGCCGGGCGTAAACCTGAGCCTTGAGGCACTGCACCAAGGGGCCGCCGCCCTGCCACATATCGACATTACCCGCCCGGAAAAGGTGATTGGTACGAATACGGTTGGCTGTATCCAATCGGGCGTGTATTGGGGCTATTCCGGTCTGATCGAGGGGCTGATCGCCCGCATCAAGACCGAATACGGAATGCCGATGAAAGTCGTTGGAACCGGAGGGCTCGCACCCTTGTTCGATCAGGCCGACGTGGGGTTCGACGCAATCGAAGATGATCTGACGATGCACGGGCTGACCGTGATCCATCGCTATAACAAGGAAAATGGCTCAACATGAGCAGCGAAAGACTGATCTACCTGCCGTTGGGCGGGGCCGGTGAAATCGGCATGAATGCCTATGTGTATGGCTACGGCGCGCCGGGCAAGGAACGCCTGATCCTCGTCGATCTGGGTGTGACCTTCCCTGACATGGATACCACGCCGGGGGTGGACCTGATCCATGCCGATATCTCATGGCTAAAGGAACGCGCCGACCGGCTTGAGGCGGTTTTTGTCACCCACGCGCACGAAGACCACGTGGGCGCCGTTGCGCATTGCTACGAGGCGCTGGGTGCACCGATCTATGCGCGCGCTTTCACCGCCAATATCGCCCGTCGGAAGATGGAAGAACACGGCCACCCTGAAGATGCTGTGCTCACTGCCTCGGCTTGGCCCGAGCAGGTCTCGGCCGGGCCTTTCACCGTTGGCTTCCTGCCAGTATCGCACTCGATCCCCGAAAGCGCCGCGCTGGTGATCGACACGCCCGAAGGGCGGATCGTGCATTCGGGGGATTTCAAACTGGATACAAACCCGGTGGTGGGCGAACCGTTTGATCCCGACCTTTGGGCCGAGGTCGCCAAAACCGGCGTGAAGGCCCTAGTCTGTGACAGCACAAATGTGTTCTCAAACCACCCCGGACGCTCAGAGTCCGAGGTCGGACCCGAGATCACCAAGCTTGTCGAAAGCGCTGAAGGTATGGTCGTGGCGACCACATTCGCCTCGAACGTCGCGCGGGTTAAGACCTTGGCCGAGGCTGGCCAGCGGGCCGGGCGTTCGGTCGTGCTTTTGGGCCGGGCCATGCGCCGGATGATCGAGGCTGCAACGGAAACCGGCATCCTGTCTGATTTTCCCAAAGTGATCAGCGCCGAAGAGGCTGTAGAGCTTCCACGTCAGAACCTGATGCTGATTGTAACCGGTAGCCAGGGCGAACGCCGCGCCGCCAGCGCACAGCTGGCTCGTGGCAAGTACCGCGGCGTCGAGTTGAAAGAGGGCGACCTGTTCCTGTTCTCCTCGAAGACCATTCCCGGCAACGAGCGCGGGGTGATTTTCATCATCAACCAGCTCAGCGAAAAGGGCGTGGATGTGGTGGATGACAGCTCGGGCCTATATCACGTTTCGGGCCATGCCAACCGGCCGGATCTTGAGAAAGTCCATGGGTTGATCGACCCGCAGATGGTGATCCCGATGCATGGCGAACACCGCCACCTGCGCGAACATGCCAAGCTGGCTGAGGCTGGTGGACGCACGGGTGTTCTAGCCGTTAACGGCACCATGCTGGATCTGACCGGCAATGCGCCCAAGGTTGTCGACTACGTTGAGACCGGGCGGACCTATCTGGATGGCACGGTCAAGGTCGGAGCATTGGACGGGGTTGTGCGCGACCGTATCCGCATGGCGCTGAACGGCCACGTGACTGTGACCGTCATTCTGGATGAAGAGGACGAGCCTCTGGGTGAGCCATGGTGCGATACGATGGGCCTGCCGGAGATCGGAACCTCTCGCGCGGCGCTTGTTGAGGTGCTTGAGGAAGACCTGAACCAGTTCCTGATGCGGGCTGAGGCCAAAACCCTGCGCGACGATGACAAGCTGGAAGAGGCCATGCGTCGGATCGTGCGTCAGACGGCTAAGGCAGAGATCGGTAAAAAGCCCGAAGTCACGGTTGTGATCAGCCGCATGAAATAAGGTTGGGGTCAGTCAACCTCGGGCATGGGGTACCCCATGAGCCTTTGGAACAGGCTGGCCTCATCATTGTTCAGAAAGAACGGGACAGAGGATGGCGGTTTCGGGTCAGTGACCCGGGCCGTGATCTCGGCCAGCACGACCTCGGTGATGAAGGGCAGGTCGAAGTTGCGGACTTCGTCCAGTTTGACCCATTGCAGGTGCGACAGCTCATCCGAGGCGCGGCTGAAATCGTCCAGATCGCCGTGAATTGCCTGTGCATCGACCAGAAAGAACCGGGCATCAAACCGTCTGGGCCGACCCGGAGGGGTAACGGCCCGGAACACGAATTGCAGCGCGTCGGCCGAGGGTTTGTAGCCCAAAGCTGCAAAGCTGGCCCAATCGGCCGGAGCGTCGCCGTCCCATTCACCGGGTTGGCCAAGGACCATCCCGGTTTCCTCCCACAACTCTCGAATTGCTGCGACGGCAAGCGCCTGTTGCAGGTCAGCCTCGGCCTGCTCGGCCAAGCGATCATAGCAGAGTTGGGGCAGCGGGGCGGCCAGTGGGATGCTCGCATCCTCGGGGTCGACCGCGCCGCCGGGAAACACGAATTTGTTCGGCATGAACGCCGCTTTGGCCCCGCGTTGCCCCATCAGGATCGAAGGCGCGGTGTAACGGTCCCGCAATACGATGACCGTGGCGGCGTTGCGGATGGCGGTCTTGTCGACGGTCACGCGGCTTTCTCGAACCCATGCATGCGCCGAGCCCATTGATAAGCCACGACAGCCCCTTTCAGGCGGGGCAGCAGGAACAGCGACAGCGCTATGCAGCCGATGGAAAATCCGATGGCCATGGTCCACGGATCCGGACGCCAATGCACGTATGACACATGCAAAGCAGGCGCCAGCAAGTGCCCGACCAGCAGAATCGTCAGATAGGCGGGGCCGTCATCTGCGCGGTGGTGAAACAGCTCTTGACCGCAATTTGAGCAGCTGTCGTTAACCTTGAGGTAGCTGTGCAACAGCTTGCCTTCGCCACATCTCGGGCATTTGCAACGAAAGCCTTTGACCAAAGCTGGCCATGTTTCGCGCTCTTCTTCCACTGCGGGGGTGATCGTTTGATCCATGATAATGTAACTCGCGCATCTATCTTTGGCGGATAATGGGCCTGTTTGCCGCAATAGAAAAGGGGGGTGCGTCGCTTTGCATCGCTTGGGTAGGGCAAGCGTTCGTGACCTGCTGATCCTTCGCTAAACTTTTTTCGACGGAAACCCGCTGGTGCCGCGTTTGAATGGATATGAGCAGCGGCAATCAGGTCGCGCCAATATGGGGAAACCGATATGAAGAACTCGAAATTCATCCCGGCAATCGTTCTGTCGGCAGTGGCGATCACAGGTACGTCGGCCCTGGCAGCAGGCCCAAAGGATCGTGAGCCTGTCTCGTTTCAGGAACTGGACGCCAATGCGGATGGTCAGATCACGAAAGAAGAGATGCAGGCTCATCGCGCACAGCGCTTCACAAAGGCTGATACTAACGGCGATGGACAGATAAGCCTTGAGGAGATGCAGGCTGCGGCCCAGCAGAAGGCCAATGATCGCGTGACCAAGATGTTCGAGAAACATGACGCGAATGGCGATGGGGTTCTCAGCACCGATGAGTTGCCCAAACCGCGCCGGGCTGACAAGATGTTTGATCGGATCGACGCGGATAGCAGCGGCGGTATCTCGGAACAGGAATTTGCCGATGCAAAAGACAAGATGGGCAAGCATCACAAGAAGCGCCAGAAATCGGACGCTGACGATAGCTGATGCAGGATGGAGGACCTGCCCCCCCCCCCTCAAGACGCCCGGGGTGGTGCGTCCCCCGCGAACGACCTTAGTGACGATAGGTTGCTGAGGATGTTTGCCGATGGCGACGCTGGGGCCGCGCGGATCCTGACGGACCGGCTGGGCCCGCGTTGCTATTCGGTTTCTCTGCGCATGCTGGGGAATCGGGCCGAGGCCGAGGATGTGACACAGGATGCCATGATGCGGCTGTGGCAGATGGCACCCAAATGGGTGCCGGGCTCGGCCAAAGTGTCAACCTGGCTCTATCGCGTGACGCTGAACTTGTGTCTAGACCGCAAGCGCAAAAAGACACCGGAGCAGCTCCCCGAGGAGGCTGAGCCGCCCGACAACGCGGCCAGCGTGGTTGAGAAAATGCAAGATACGGCGCGTCATGATGCTTTGCAGGTCGCGCTTATGCAATTGCCCGACCGACAGCGACAGGCCGTCGTGTTGAGGCATATTGAGGAACTGTCCAACCCCGAGATTGCCGGGGTCATGGGCCTATCGGTAGAAGCGGTTGAGAGCTTGACTGCGCGTGGAAAGCGGGCTTTGTCGGCCATATTGGCCGGTCGGCGGGAAGAACTGGGGTATGACGATGGCTGATGACGACATGGAACTGGAAAACCTGTTTGCTCAGGCGCGCAAGGACCGACCCGAGTTGCCGGATGATCTTGCCGTGCGTATCCAGACAGACGCTGAGACCACTCGGCTAAGGCGATTGGCGAAACACGCGCGCCCTGAACGGTCCCTGTGGTCACGCCTTCTGGAGAATATCGGTGGATGGCAGGGCTTTAGCGGTCTGGCTGCCGCCAGCGTCACCGGGATTTTCATTGGGTTTTTTGCACCTGCCGTTCTGCCGGATACGGTCGGCCTGTTCGGCACAACGGATGGCAGCGTTCTGGCGGCCGACCTTGGATTTGACACCAGTTTTCTGGAGAGTACGGAATGAGCACTGATCCAAAACCGAAGCGCCGTTGGATGCCGATCGTTCTGACTCTCTCTCTGGCGATCAACCTGTTGATCATCGGGGTCGCTGTCGGCAGCGTATTGCGGCTGAAGAATAGCGATCACGCCAAGGCACCGCCGGGCTTTGGGCCCGCATTGTACCGTGCCTTGCCAAAAGAGGACCGCAAATCCCTGAGGGGAGAGCTATCCGGCCTGCACGGCAAAGGGGCCAAGGGGCGATCTCAGGACTTCATGGTTGTGACTGAGGCGTTGCGGGTCGTTCCCTTCGATCCCGAATCCGTCACACGATTGCTGCAGCAGCAGGCGCAGGCGACCGCGGACTTGCAGGCGGCGCTTCAAGAGAAATGGTTGGTTCTGGTCACACAAATGAGCGACGAGGAGCGTCAGACCTATGCGACCCGTCTGGAAGAAGTCGTCAAACGCGGCCCGCGTGGTCACAAGAAAAAGCACTGAGGCGATCAGGCAGCGTTTTGCCTGATCTGCACTTGGTTGCGTCCGGCCTGTTTGGCCGCGTAGAGCGCTTTGTCTGCGGATTTGATCAACTGCTCGACAGGTTCGGCCTCGTTTTGTGAAAGGTAGGCCGGAGCAGACATTTTCAGACCCACACTTATGGTTACGGAAATCGGTGTGCGCTGATCGGGCAGGCGGAAAGGTACTGCGCAGATCGCCTCGCACAGGGTGCTTGCGATCGTCAGCGCCTTGGCGCGCGAGATATTGGGAACGGCGATCATGAATTCCTCTCCGCCGATACGCGCGACGAATCCGGCCTTACCGACAGCCTGTTGCATCCGTGCCGCCGCTTGAGTCAGCACGCAATCACCACTGGCGTGACCGTATTCGTCATTGATCGCCTTGAAATGATCCAGATCGGCCAGCATCAGGGCAAAACCCCGCCCAGTCTGTGCCGATTGCTGCGCAATCTGCTGGATGGCGCGCATGGCATAGCGGCGGTTCTGCAACCCGGTCAGAGGGTCGATCCACGATTCAGCGATCTCTTTCTTTAGCGAGTCTCGCATCTGATCCATTCGGCTTTTGCGGGCAATCTGGTTGTCCAGCCGCAAGACGATCTCGTCTGCGCAGAACCCGCCGAGACAGACGGCATCTGCCCCTCGGTCCAGCACCTCGGACGCGCGTGTGGCGTTGTTGTCATTCAGCACGCCGATTAGGACCGTATGGCGAGTGGCGCCGCGCGATCTGAGGTCGACCAGGATGTTCAGCGCGGACCGGTCTGCATCTAGCTCGACCACGATTGCATCCGGGACGGGGCCCGAGAGCAAGGCCTGAAGATCCGATTGGTGGTGCGAGTTCAGAGCGTAGCGGGACTGCACGGAAAGGGCTTTTTGCCAAAGCGCGCCGTTGCGCGGCGTTTGTGCAAGAACCGCAACGCGGGCCCGTTTGGGGGCTGCAATGAGCGGAGTGTCTGGCTCGGCCAGGCCAAGAGACTGGGGGTCCTCGCGCAATTGCAGGTCCTGCGTGTCAGCTCGTGCGCGCAATAGGCTACGGATACGGGCGAGCAGCAGTGTATCCTTGAACGGGTGGGTCAAAACATCATCCAGACCATCCGCCAAAGCTCGCAATCGAGCTTGCTTGTCATTCTGGGCGGTCAGGGCCACGACGGGCACGTCGCCTAAGGCCGGGTTTTCCGCGATCAGGCTTTTGACATCCGCCGCTGTGCCGTCGGGCAGCGTTTGTGCGGTCAACACGAGATCAGGCCGCACACGCCGCAAGAGCGCGGTGAGGCCTTCCAATTTCTCACCTTGCACCACGTGGTACCACGCCGCCGTCAGCTGAACCTTCAGCATAATGCGGTTTGTAGATACCCCATCTAAAACAAGGATGGTTCCCTGCACGGACATAGTCGCTCACCATTGATTGCATGCGTGAACAAAGTGTTTATGAGTCTGGTTAACAAACCCTTTCCAAGACAGGGGACTAAGGCCAGTTTATGTCGATTTCCGAAGATTCCGCCCAAACTCTTGCCCTGAATGCCCTCGGTTGGCTGGTTGGGAATGAGGAGCTTTTGCCCATTTTCCTGAGCTCGACCGGTGCCGCGGTGAATGATCTGCGCGACAGGGCGATTGAGCCCGACTTTCTAGCCTCGGTTCTGGATTTCCTGATGCTTGACGATTCGTGGATCATGGCATTTTGTGACGCGGCGGCGGTGCCGTATGACCAACCCGCTCATGCGCAAGCGGTGTTGTCGGGTGGTTCCGACGTTCACTGGACCTGACTCTGCAGGAGCTTTTCATGCCAATAGATGCGATCGTGTTCGACAAGGACGGCACACTGTTTGACTTCGCCAACACCTGGGGCACATTCGGACGGACCATGTTGTTGAGCTTGGCCGAGAACGACTCGGACCGTGCGGCGGAGCTGGGTCGGATCATCGGCTTCGACCTTGAGACCGAGACCTATTCTCCTGATAGCGTCGTGATTGCGGGAACCGTTGAGGAAATCGCAGAAGCCCTGTTGCCGCATGTCGATGGCATGCCGCGTGACGCCTTGATCGAGTTGATGAATGCCGAGGCCGCAGCCGCGCCGCAAGCTCAGGCGGTGCCTTTAGGGCCGTTCCTGGATGCGTTGAAACAGGCCGGCCTCAAGCTGGGGGTCGCCACAAATGACAGCGAACACCCGGCGCTTCAGCATCTGGAGTCGGTAGGCGTCAAAGACCATTTCGACTTTATTGCCGGCTATGACAGTGGTCATGGGTTCAAACCCGGCCCAGGCCAATTGCTGGCCTTCGCCGCGCATATCGGCGTGCAGCCGGATCGCATCGCCATGGTCGGCGATAGCCTGCACGATCTGCAGGCCGGGCGGGCGGCAGGGATGACTACGATCGGAGTCCTCACCGGTCTCGCCAAAGCCGACGTTCTTGCGCCGATGGCGGATGTGGTCTTGCCCGATATTGGTCATATCCCGGCTTGGTTGGCGGATAACTAGACCTGCAGAACCCGTTTCCGGCGGTTCAAGGCTCGTAAGCGACAAAAACTGTCGCAGATGGAACGGCCTGTTCCCACTTTCCCGGGCTTGCTTGAGAGCAGGCAACTGGCGGGGAGACGAACATGGCCGGAACCAAATCGCGCAGACGTCGTAGCGGAGGGCGCGCGGGCGCTGCCGAGCGCCGGGGAAGTGCGGCTATTGATCAGATGCCGTGGAACCCTCCAGTCAATATCGATGCGCCAACCGAGCCTCTGGATCAGGACGGGATCGAGGCAATCCACGACGGTGCCATGCGAATTCTCGAAGAGATCGGGGTCGAGTTCTATAACGAAGAAGCGATCGGAATCTTGCGTGAGGCAGGCTGTAAGATAGACGGTGACAACGTACGGATGGACCGTGATTTCGTGATGGAGATGGTGGCAAAAGCCCCGAGCCGTTTCACGATCACTCCGCGCAATCCCGACCGGACGATCGAGATTGGTGGGCGGAACATCCTGTTCGGCAACGTCTCCTCCCCTCCGAACTACTGGGATATGGAGATCGGAACCAAAGTTCCCGGCAACCGCGAGATGTGCCGTAACCTGCTGAAGCTGACACAGTACTTTAACTGCATCCATTTTGCCGGCGGCTACCCGGTTGAGCCGGTCGATATTCACGCCAGCATCCGCCATCTGGATGTGCTCTATGACAAGCTGACCCTGACGGATAAGGCGATGCACGCCTATTCACTGGGTAAAGAGCGGGTTGAAGACGTGATGGAGATGGTCCGCATCGCGGGCGGATTGAGCCATGAAGAGTTCGAAGCCACGCCGCGGATGTATACCAACATCAACTCGACCTCGCCGCTGAAGCACGACCACCCGATGATCGACGGCTGCCTGCGTCTGGCGCGGCGCGGGCAAGCTATCGTTGTCACGCCATTTACCTTGGCCGGAGCGATGGCCCCAGTCACAATCGCTGGCGCGGTGGCGCAATCTCTGGCCGAAGCGCTCTGTGCTATCGCTCTGTTCCAATATGTGCGCCCGGGGATTCCCTGCGTGATTGGAACCTTTACCTCGAACGTGGATATGAAATCCGGGGCCCCGGCTTTCGGGACGCCAGAGTATATGCGGGCCACTCAGATGACGGGCCAGATGGCGCGCTTCTATGGTCTGCCGATGCGATCGTCAGGCGTCTGTGCGGCGAATGTGCCGGATGGGCAGTCGGTGTGGGAGACGTCAAACTCGCTCTGGGCGTCGGTGCAGTCGGGGACCAACATGGTCTATCACGCGGCGGGATGGCTTGAGGGCGGGTTGATCGCAAGTCCTGAAAAGTTCATCATGGATTGCGAAATCCTCCAGCAAATTCAACGTTATATGAATCCTGATCTCACCGCGACCGGCCCGGATGAGATCGCCCTCGACGCGATTCGTGCGGTCGGCAATGACGGGCATTTTTTTGGCATTCAGCACACTCAGGACCGTTACACGACCGCTTTCTATCAACCGTTTCTGAGTGACTGGAAGAACTACGAAGGATGGGAGATCGCAGGTGGTATTTGGACCGCGGAACGCGCGCATCACATGTTCAAAGAGATCATCGGAAGTTTCGAAGCACCCCCTCTGGACGAGGGTATTCGCGAGGACTTGGCCGAGTTCGTCACCCGCCGTAAAGCCGAAGGCGGGGCACCGACGGATTTTTGATATCGCTATGATACTAAGAGGTCTTTCCGCTGATCAGCAGCGGTTCTTGGCTATTTGTTAAGGATTGTCAGGCCACAGTACGGATGCAACCAATCTGAGGCATCTGATGCATGGTCTGATCAATCGGGCAATACAGTCGTTTGTATGCGCAACCTACGGGCGGCCGTGCTGGCAGCGCGTGACAGATTCGGCCGGATTGGGGTTTTCCGAGTTTGAGGCCATGTTGACCTACGATGACGCGATCACGGCCTCTCTGCTGGATGCGCTCAGTACGGAGCTCGCCCGGCCGCGACCCGAGATTCTTGAAGACGTAGGAACCTATCTGGTCTCACATCCCAATACCGAAGGGCTGCGCCGCCTGTTGCGATTTGGCGGCGTGACTTATGTCGAATTCCTCCATTCCCTTGATGATCTGGCGGATCGGGTGCGGTTGGCTGTTTCCGATCTGTCTCTTCCGGCCCTCGAATTGCAAGAGCTTTCGCAGACCGAATTCCAGCTTATCTGTGGGCCCGGGCTGCCCGGATATGCCAGCGCAATGGTCGGTGTTTTGCGTGCGATGGCAGATGATTACGGTGCTTTGGTGATGTTGTCGCATGACGGGCAGAAGGGCGAGGCTGAGGTGATCTCGATCCTGCTTGTCGAAAGCTCGTTTGCCGAGGGACGGCAATTCGATCTGGGAGCGCGGGGCGCATGACGCGGATGGATGATCTTGCAGAACTGCTGAAAACCCTGTGTCCGATGTTTCTGCTGGTTGACCAGAACGGTCGCATCCTCCGCGTCGGTCCGACATTGCAGAAGTTGCGCCCGGACCGGGTCATGGATGGGAAAAGTTTCCTGGATGTTTTTGAGATGGTTCGCCCTCGCGCGGTGACAACTTTACCGGCGCTTATGGCTTTGGCCGGTGCGAACCTGAACCTGCGATTTCATGATGAGCCGCGCACTGCCCTCAAGGGGCTGGTTGCACCGCTTCCGGGCGGGGAAGGGGCGGTTATCAACCTGTCCTTCGGTATCTCGATCCTCGACGCGGTGCGGGACTATGCTTTGACCAGCGCTGATTTTTCCGGCACTGATCTGGCTATCGAACTTCTCTATCTGGTTGAGGCGAAATCGGCCGCAATGGATGCGTCTCGGTCGCTAAACCTTAGGCTGCAGGGCGCAATGCTCGCGGCAGAGGAGCAGGCTTATACCGACACCCTGACCGGAGTAAAAAACCGGCGCGCAATGGACAGCCTTCTAGGGCAGATGACCGCGTCGAAAGCGCCGTTTGCGGTGATGCAAATTGATCTGGACTACTTCAAATCTGTGAACGACCTGCTAGGACATGCCGCAGGGGATTTCGTCTTGCAGCAGGCTGCCCGGATCATGATCGAAGAAACCCGAGACGACGACACGGTGGCACGAATCGGTGGGGATGAGTTCGTCATCATCTTCCAAGGCTTTTCCAACACGGACAGACTTTCGACGATCGCAGACCGGTTGATCGAAAGGCTGAACCAACCGATGAGGTTTCAGGACAAGGATTGCTGTATCTCCGCAAGTATCGGCACAGCCTTGTCTACGCATTTTGACAATCCGAGGGCCGAAGATGTTTTGCAGGCGTCGGACCTCGCGCTGTATCAGGCCAAGCGAGAGGGTCGATCCTGCCACCGGCTCTTTTCCACGCTGCTCAAGGCGCAATCCTGAGATCAGGCCTTGGAAAACGCCGCTTGCAGAGTGTCTGCGATTTGGCGCTGTATCGGGGGTAATTCGCCGATCACCGGCAGAACGGTGCCTCGGAATTGCGCTTTGTCCAGCTCTTCTGGGACATCTTCAAGCACGTGACCTCCGCGACAGGCGAAGAACGGCAGGCAGATTGACTGCTCCGACGCTCCATTGGCAGCATCGGAAATCGACGGAGGTTCCTCGACAAATCCAACACGAATCGAGCGGAACGTCATTCTCCGCGACAGCTGCTCGGCAAAATCCTTGGCGACGGCTGATGGGTTTCTGCTCCGGCCCGAACCGTGGGCGGCGATGATCAGATCAGAAGCAGCCGCGCTCCAGTCTTTTGCCTTCAGTGCCGATTTCAACGCGTCGCTGACAAGATCGGGAAGCATGGGGTCGGTGCCCAACGGGTCAAGAATGCGCAAGTTGCGATCCCCGATACGTTTTGGCAGAGCGCTGGTGACAAACCAGCCCTTGGCCATGAACAAAGGGTAAATCACCGGGTCGTGGGGCAGGCTGTCCATCACCTCCTCAAGTGCGCCGGGATTGGCCAGCGTGGCAGAATGGACCGACACATCGGACGCGAGCGCGTTCACCTCAGCGGCGAACGTGGCCAGAGATGCCTCAGCTGGCTTCGGGTCTGAGGGTTGACCATGGGCAACGATGATGGCGTGCGGCATTCCGGCCTCCTGTTCCTGAGCGGTAAGTGTGTCGCCGGTTCTCTGTGTCAAGGCGGGTGTTAGCCCAAAAGTGTCAGCCAAAGCCAGACGGTTAGGATTGAGGTGGCGGTTCCGATCAGCACTGACGAGGCCGCGACCCTCTTGGCGCGCCCGTACATGTTGGCGAAAATATAGGCGTTGAAACCTGGGGCCATCGCTGCGTTCAGCACTCCGGAGCGGAACAGGTCTTGCGGCAGCCCTGCGGATGTTCCGAACAGCCACACGAGGCTTGGGTGCAACATCAGAGAAATCCCGCAAACATAGGCGATCGTGCGCAGATCCCCTTCGGGTTTGTATTTCACAAGCACGCCACCCAGCGCGAACAACGCGCCGGGCAAGGCGGCACGAGTCACGAGTTCCAGCGCCTCATCCACCACTTGTGGAATGACCAGCCCGGACAGATTGACGACAAAGCCAAGCGCGATACCAAGGATCAACGCGTTCTTGAACATCGCAGACAGAACCGAGCGCACCATTTTTGTGCCACCATGGCCGCGATTGCGCACGATCTCCATCACAGTGATCCCGACGCCGTAGCAGAACGGTGAGTGGAAGGCGATGATCGCGTAATTGCCCGTCAGGCTTTCGGGGCCATAGGCGCGTTCGGTAATGGGCAGGCCCAGAAGGACCGAGTTCGAAAACAGGCAGCAAAAGCCGATGGCGACGCAGTCTTCCCAATCACGGCCAAAGATCAGCCGTGCCCCAAACAGCCCCGCAGTAAAACAAAGTGCGGCTGCGGAATAGAAACTGACCAGAAGTCGAGGGTCGAAACTAGCGCTGAGATCCAGATGGGCGATGGCGAGAAACAAGAGGCAGGGAATAGCAAAGCCCTGCGTGAAGCGCATCAACCCGTCGACATGCACCTCCTTGAAATAGCCCGAACGGGTCGCGGCATAGCCCGCGCCAATCACCAGAAAGACCGGTAGGATGACGTCAATCAGGCTTTGAAGCATATCGCCCCCGGTTTTGGCGATATGTGTGCCGCAAAAGGCAGGGCCTTACAGCGCTTGCTCGATCACCATCCCGTCAAAGGCGGGGGTGATATGGCCGGCGGTTTCGGCCTCGACCGTCGCATAGTCCAGGTCGATATGCATATTGGTCAGAACGGCGCGCTTGGGCTGAAGTTTCTCAATCCACCCCAGCGTTTTTTCCAGATGCGCATGGGTAGGGTGCGGCGCGCGGCGCAGGGCGTCGATGACCAGACAATCCAGGCCTTCCATCTCAACCCATGCATCGTCATAGATTTCGGCGACATCGGGCAGATAGGCTAGCTTGCCCATCCGAAACCCTAGCGCGTCGATTGATCCATGGTTCACGCGGAACGGGCGCAGGGGGATCGGACCTCCGGGGCCGTCGACCTCGAACGGGCCGTCAATAGATTTAAGCTCCAGAATCGGTGGGTACGGAGAGCCCTCGGGCTGGATGAACGCATATCCGAAGCGCCCCAGCAGTGCATTCTGGGTGTCGCCATCCGCCCAGACCGGCACACGGGTCTTCATGTTGAAGACGATCATTCTCAGATCATCAAGGCCGTGCACGTGATCGGCGTGAGAATGAGTATAGACCACCCCGTCGAGCCGCCCGGTTCCTGTATCCAGAAGCTGGCTGCGCATATCCGGCGAGGTGTCGATCAGGACCGAGGTCGTACCCTCCGGCCCGTCTCTTTCGACCAGCATCGAGCAGCGGCGGCGGATATTTTTTGGGTTCTCGGGGTCGCAATCGCCCCAATGCCCACCAAGGCGCGGTACGCCGCCCGAGGACCCGCAGCCCAAAATGGTGCAGCGCAGCTGTGTCATGCGGCGGCCTTATACTGTGCCGCTTTTGAGAACAGGCGGTCAAAGTTTACCTGTGTCTGGGCGGCGAAATCTGCGTAATCCATGCCGAATACCTCGGCCCCTTTGCGGGCGGTGTGCGCGGTATAAGCGGGTTCATTGCGTTTGCCCCGGTATGGGGGCGGAGCAAGATAGGGGGCGTCGGTTTCGACCAGAATGCGATCTACCGGAGCGATTGAGAAGATATCGCGCAGCTCCTGACTTTTGGGGAAAGTGGCAATTCCGGACATAGACAGGTAGAACCCAAGGTCAAGGGCAGCTTTTGCCAACTCGGCCGAGGATGAAAAACAGTGCATCACGCAGGAATAGGGCGCGTTGCGGTATTCCTCGGCCAGAATGCGCGCCATATCGTCATCGGCTGCGCGGGCGTGGATGATCAGAGGCAGGCCGGTGCGTTGGGCCGCCTCAATATGAATGCGTAGGGATTGCTTTTGCACCTCGGCGCTGTCGGCGGTGTAGTGATAGTCCAACCCGGTCTCGCCGATGCCCACGAATTTGGGGTGCTGCGCCAATGCGACCAGTTCATCGACCGTGGCCATCGGCTCGTCCGCCGCGCTCATCGGGTGGGTGCCGGCGGCATAGAAGATCGGTGCATGAGCCTCGGCGATTGCGCGCACGCTGGGTTCATTGCGCAGGCGGGTGCAGATAGTGACCATGCGGGTCACACCGGCCTCGGCTGCATTGGTGATGATTTGGTCCAGTTGCCCTTCGAAATCGGGGAAGTCTAGATGGCAATGGCTATCGGTGATCTGGGGGATGTTGCTCATCTGCTCTGACCGGAGGTTTCTTGTATCTTGAACATCGTATCTAGGACCAACGCGGCAGGGTCAAGGTTCACCGCCTGACCATGACGTGCGCGGGCAGTGATCGTTGCCGCCACCTCGGCCCAGTTGCGGGCCTGATGGGGGGAGGCCGAAAGCCGGGTCAGAATTTCCGCCTCATTGGGCGCGGCTTCAGGCGAGGGGGCTGCGCCCGTTGCTCCTGTCATCGCCAGACGGGATAGTGCCACGTCGATTAGGGTCAGCAACAGCTCGAAACGCTCGGCTGCGCCGCGCTGGGCGGCGGCTTCGGCCAGCTTAAGGGCGCGCTGACGGTCCATTCGGGGCAGGGTGCCCAGAATAGCGATCAACTCGGCATAGATCTCAAGCCCGCCCAGATTGATGAGACGGACCGCGTCGCCCACCGACCCAGCGGCCAGAGCGGCAAGGTGATCGGTTTGGCTGGGAACCTCCGCCCCGGTCTGTACCAAAGCGGTCTGCATATCCTCAGGACCCAGCGGTGAGAGACGCAAGGTGCGGCAACGTGACCGGATGGTCGGCAACAGGCGCGAGGGTTGGTGCGAGATCAGCAGTAACGTGGTGCGCGCCGGTGGCTCCTCAAGCATTTTCAGAAGGGCATTCGCGGCGCTGACGTTCATTTCATCAGCCGCGTCCACAATGACCACTCGCCGCCCGCCATCTGCCGAGGACAGGCCGAAGAACTTGCCCAGCTTGCGGATGTCATCCACCACGATCTCATTCCGGAGACGCCCCTGATCATTCAGCGACCGGGTGATCGCCGCCAGCCCCGGTTCTGCGCCAGCAAATATGCGATGCGTTACCGGATGATCCGGGTCGATCTCCAGCGTTTGCGGGGGCGGAGGCGCGCCGAACAGCCCTCCGTCATCCGCCGGAGGGGTGGCGAGCAGAAACCGCGCGATCCGCCATGCTAACGTGGCCTTGCCGACGCCACGCGGGCCGGTCAGAAGCCAGCCATGGTGCAGCCGGTCCGAGTTGTAGGCGCTTAGAAATGCTTGCTCGGCCGTGTCCTGCCCGAACAGCCGCGCGGTCTCACGCGGATGCGGCGCTCCGGGCGCTTGATCTGGGGTTGGGATGTCGTCGCTCATCGTCTATCGCAAGGCTGCCTCGACGATATCTCTCACATCCTGTGCGACAGTGTCCATGTCGCGATTGCCATCGATGACGCGAAACCGGTCGGAAAACTCATCAGCCAGCGCCAGAAAACCGGCGCGCATCTGTTTTTGCAGGGCAGGACCGAAATCTTCGAATCGCTCCTCGGTGCCCTGTCGCCCTTTGGCACGAGACAGGCCTGTCTCCGGATCCATGTCGATCAGCAAGGTCATGTCCGGCTCGCGCCCGATCATAAGGTCATGGAGCTGATCGACAACCGCCCGCAGGTTCCCACGAGACAGGCCCTGATACATCCTTGTGCTGTCGGCGAAGCGGTCGCAGATCACCACCTTACCCGCGGCCAAGGCCGGTTCGATTGTTCGTTCCAGATGATCGCGACGGGCGGCGGTGAACAGCAACAGCTCGGTTTCCGCCGACCACCGGTCAGGGTCGCCTTCCAGTACAAGGCGGCGGATTTCTTCTGCCCCCGGTGACCCGCCGGGTTCGCGCGTCAGCACGACCTGATGGCCCACATTGCGGAGAGACTCGGCCAGCATCCGGGCCTGAGTTGATTTGCCTGATCCGTCTATGCCTTCAAAGGTCAGGAATAACCCGCGTTGCGTCACATCGACTCCAGCGGGTTATTGATAACGTCTTTCAGGACAATCCCGCCAACGGTCATCATTCGCACCATGAAACCGCCCAGCGGGACATCCTCGGCCGCGAACAGAGGGCGGCGGATTTCGGGCAAACCTTCGGGCTTGATCACCAGCTCGGCCAGTTGCTGGCCCTTGGCAACGGGTGCGTTGACGGGGCCGTCATAGACAACCTCGGCCTCGATAATCTGGGTGCCCAGAACCGGGAACAAAACATTCAGGTCGCCGTCGGGCACCAGACCCACGGTCTTTTTCTCACCCATCCACAGCTTGGCTTCGGCTATTGGCGCTTCTTCGGTGGCAACTGTCCTCTCGACAAAATTTCGAAACGACCAGTTAACCACGGACTCAGCCTCCTCTGCCCGCTGAGCGGTACTGTCTAGGCCGGTGAGAACGAAGATCACCCGGCGATCGCCTTGTTTGGCCGATCCGACAAGGCCGTAGCCGGCCTCTTGCGTGTGGCCGGTTTTTAGGCCGTCGGCCCCAATGTTCAGCCGTAGCAGAGGGTTGCGGTTGCGCTTGTTAGAAGGCGCGCGCCCGTCAAACTCGAATTCTTCTTCAGCGAACAGAGGGTAATATTCGGGAAAATCCGTGATCAGCCGATCTGCGAGGACGGCCAGATCATGCACGGACATCATATGCCCGGCAGCGGGCCAGCCGTTGGAGTTGGCAAAGTTCGAGTTGTTCATCCCCATCTGCTGCGCGCGCTGGGTCATATAGCGGGCAAATCCGGCCTCGGTCCCATCGGGGCTAAGCGCCTCGGCGATCACCACACAAGCGTCATTGCCGGACAGTACGATAATGCCGCGTATCAGATCCTCGACGGTTACACGGTCCTGCGTGTTCAGGAACATGGTCGAGCCGCCATAGCTCATGGCATGTTCCGAGACAGGCAGGGTTTCCTGCAGCGTCAAACGCCCATCACGTAGCGCTTCGAACGCGACATATAGCGTCATGAGCTTGGACATGGATGCGGGCGGAAGCGGCTGATCGGCGTCTTTGGAAAGAAGCACGGTACCTGTGGTCTGATCCATTACATATGCCGCGCGCGCCGAGGTGTCGAACGCGTGGGCGGGCAGGGCCAGAACAGCTATCCCGAGGGTGAAAACGGATGTTCGCAATGCGGATAGCATAAGGTGTCTCCTGTTCTTAGTTGGCCACAGTGAACGCATCGCCAAAGCCCAGATCTTTCACGTCGTTCTGGATGGCCTTGCGCTCGGCGCGAGTGGCGGCGGGTCCGACCAGCACGCGCCAGACGGTGTTGTCTTCGGTCTTTAACTCTCGCACCTCGGCCGACATGCCGTTTCTGCGGATCTTGGCGGCGGCGCTGTTTGCATTGGACTGAACACCAAACGTACCAACCTGAACAAAGGGTTTCGAAAGTGAAGATGTCGTGGCGGCCGTCGCGGCGACAGGCGTCGGCTCTGCGGCGTCGATAGCGGCTGCGGCCCCTTCGATCGGGTCAAGCGTAGTTTCGGTGATCGCGTTGGGATCTTTTTTCTGCCACCACTTGCGCTTGGTCGGTTTTTCCGCAGGCGCAACCACCGGTGCATCGGTCAAAGCCGGAGACGTGCTGGCCGCCGATATCTCTTCGGTGGCCTCGACGGCGGCCTCGGCGCCATCCACGGCTGCGTCCGAGGCAACAGCGGCTGCGCCTACAGCGCCTGCGGTCGCCGCGGCGGTGGGTTCTTTCTTCTGCCACCATTTGCGCTTGGCCGGTTTTTTCGTCTCGGAGGTAGCTTCGGGCACATCAACTTCGGCCACGTCACTAGTTATGGCGGCCTCGGCCCCCTCTTCGGCTGCGTCTGAGGCAACAGCGGCTGCGCCCACAGCGCCTGCAGTCGCCGCTGCGGCAGGGGCTTTTTTCTGCCACCATTTGCGCTTAGCCGGTTTTTCCGTACCAGAGGTGGCTTCGGATGCATCAACCTCGGCCACGTCACCGGCGGCGGCGGTCTCGGTGCTTGCTTCCGGGGCGGTCTCGACGTCAGCGACCTCGGGTTCGGGCGGCGCCACCTCAACGGTTTCTCGCCGCAGGGCCACCACGTTGATCTTGGTTGGCGCGCCAGCAAGGATACCCAATTGCTCCGCCGCTGCAGATGACACTTGCAAGGCGGGGCCGGGCAGGTTGCGTTCACGTCGGAACAAAGCGCCGGTTACGGATTTGTTGTTCGAGGCATTCTTGATGATCACCCGCTCGGGCTGAGTCACATCCGGGTGAGCCACCCAGATCCCGCCCAGCGAGGGGCGGCCGTCCCACAGTCCGGCCTCGGTCAATTGGAACACGTCCGGTGCCTCGACATCGCGCTGTGCGTCGCCGGAGGATTGCGGGAAAAGTTCGTTCTTGCTGGTATTTTCGTCGGGTTTTTCTGCGGTTGCCAGCGTTTCCTCACAACCCGACAACACCACCAAGGCTACAGCCAAGCACGCCAGCCGTTTTGGCCCTGGGCGGATCTCAGTCGCTCGCTTCATTTTGTCATCCCTTGCCTGAAGGGGCCTCGTTCCCCGAGCCCCACCGTCAGCCAGCCGGTTCTTCGCGCCAGTCTGCTGCGGTCTTTCATGCGGATCATAACGTGGGTATGGTTCTATGGAAAGTCCGCTGGTTGGGCTTCGGCAAGATTTCCCGATTTCGACTTGCCTCTGATTTCAGTTGGCCTTAGACCCTGCTTTCGACGGGGAGGTGGCAGAGTGGTCGAATGCGGCGGTCTTGAAAACCGTTGGGCGTGAGAGCGTCCCCAGGGTTCGAATCCCTGTCTCCCCGCCACTCATACCTGTCTCACTTCAGTTGTGTTTTCTGACCCGGAATTGTGCCGCAATTCCCGCGAGTTGGCGCATGCGCTTTCAATCAGAGACGAAGCAGACCGTACACTCAGAGCGCAATTCAGGCCCAAGTCTCAGTGTCGCATTTTAGCGGGGTCGCTTTGGGCTGGATTTCCCTGATAACCTGCAATTTACAGGGAATTTTCGCAAACCGGGACTGATTTCCGTCATTTCTCCTATCAGAACTGTATGTTTTTCAGAGGTTTATGCTGCAAATTCCCTAAAAGGTGGAACAGGGAATTTTATCGCGGGAACAGGGAGTTGTTCCGCCGTATCAGGGAGGGTGAGCCCTTTATCAGGGACGCAGGAGCTGGAGATGTCAGAAGCCGAACAGGCGTTCCTGTTCGGACCATTCAAGTGGGTGGGTCACGCTGACCAGACGCTTGAGTGTGAGTTCGGGCGGCTGGGTCCCGTCGAGAATCGCCGTTTGAATTTTTGGTGAGAGAAAGGCGAGCTGAGCACGGGTGCGGATGAAGGCGTCAGGGACGCTTTCGCGGCGGGCAATCTCCATCAGTTGAACTCCGGCCTTCAGATCACGAGCCCAGCCATGTGCGCGGATCAGCATGGACCGGAGGTGGGGATCAGGTTGGGGTGCCATGTCTCCGGCGATGACCTTGGCCTCGACGCCGCGGCGGCGCAGATCGAAAGATGCGGTGACGTGGGTGAGATCCGGGTGCAGATGATCGGCCGCGATGCCAAGTACGCTTGCCAGAGTTTTGGGGTTAAATTCGAGGTCGATCTGTCCTCGTGCAAGTTTGCCTTTGGCCAGAAGAGCAGCGCCGATCTGACAGCCATGGCCTAGAAGCCGGGTTACTAAATCCGCAACTGAAGTCTGAACTGCCTCGGCTGACCCGGCCTCCGGCTGCGCCAGTATTTGGTGCGCCGCGGCGGCGTCTTGCAAATGTCTGACGATGACATCAATGACCGCGTTTTCCAGCGCAGGGCCGGGCAGTCGCCAGCCAGAGATATCCTTGCCGCCTGAGATCAGTCGATTGGAGATATAGTAGCGCAACCGTCGGCCTTTGCGCGTGGTGTGGGTCGGCGTCAACCGATCACCAGTTTCGTCATACAGCAGACCGGTGAGCCAGGCCCCGGGGTCAGTGGAGTGTTGGCGCGCATCGGAGTCGCCGCGTGCCCGCGAGCGGTTGGAGGCCTGTCGCATTTTTTCCTGCACCCGGTCCCAGATGTCCTGATCGATGATCGCCGGATGTTGTCCGTCCCAGATCTTATCCTTGTGGCGGATTTTTCCGAGATAGACCGGATTGCGCAGCAGGTAATAGATTTGACCCCGTGACAGCGGACAATCCCCCTTCACACTGCCATCTGTCCGAACAACCCGTTTTGACCGCAGGTCTTCTGCCTTTGCCCGTTCTTCTACTTTGCGCAGGCAACCAAGCTCGTCATAAAGCCCAAAGAGATGCCGGACCGTTCTGGCCTCCTCTTCATTCACCACCAGCGTTCTTGCCTTCGGATCGGGGTGGCGATCATAGCCCAGAGGCAGGTTGCCACCCATCCAAAGCCCCTTCTTCTTCGACGCTGCAATCTTGTCGCGAATACGTTCGGCGGTGACTTCCCGTTCAAACTGAGCAAAGGACAACAGCACATTCAGGGTCAACCGACCCATGGATGAGGAGGTATTGAATGCTTGTGTGACGGACACAAAAGAACAGTTCGCCTTTTCCAGCCGTTCGACCAGCTGCGAGAAGTCGGCAAGCGACCGGGTCAGCCGGTCAATCTTGTAGACCACCACCATGTCAATACGCCCGGCATCGATCTCTTCAAGAAGGCGCTGAAGGGCGGGGCGCTCTAGGGTGCCGCCCGACAGGCCACCGTCATCGTAGCGCCCGGGCAGTAGGGTCCAGCCTTCATGTCGCTGGCTGGCGACATAGGCCGCGCAGGCTTCATATTGCGCATCTAGTGAATTGAAGTCCTGGTCCAACCCATCCTCTGACGACTTGCGCGTATAGATGGCGCATCGGATTTTACGGCGCGGGCTCATTTAGCGATCTTTCCGGAGAGCCCGAAGAAACGCGGCCCTGACCAATGCGCGCCGGTAATTTTTCGGGCGATGGCCGAGAGTGAGCGATAGGACCGACCGTTCCAAGTGAAGCCGTCTTCTGTAACGTCGACCACATGGGTCACGCTATTCCACTCGCGCAGAAGGCGCCCGCCGGGTTTAAGAGCAGGGCAGGCTGGCCGGGGTTTTTTCTCGGAACCCTTTTCCAGCGTTGCTTTGACCTGCCGGGGTAGCCCGCCATGACGGCGGGACTGCATCTCAAAGGCGATAAAACGGCGCAGGAAGGGTTGGCTGAGCATGGCGGGGGCGGGCTGATCAAACAGTTGCTGCCAAAGCGTGACCAGATCCGATCGACCCATGGCGGCGAGATCGGCAACATCGCTCGTCTTGGTCATGACACTTCTCCAGTTCCCGCCGCCAGATGATATGTGGATGCTCCATTTGGTTTGTCGGATGCCCGCCTTTCAATTGTGACGCCTTTTTTCCGCAGGCCGCTTAGAGCCGCTCGGACCGAATGAGGCTGCCACCCCGTTGCTTTGCAGAGCGCCTCAAGGCTGGCGCCGCTCGGGCGACGCAACAAAGCTTGAACCTTGTCAATTTTGGTTTGCTTCCGTTTGGACATTAACTGTCTCCTCTGATCTTGGGTCAGCGAGATGCCGAACCCCGGTACCGAGGAGCGCCCGAATGGCTCGGGCGTGGGTTCAGTGATGCGTGGTTGACGGCAACAGTCCAGCTCTTTCTTGGGCTATCCGAAGAGGGCTGTGTTATGCCGGGCGTTGCTGCCGTACCCCCGATTATTCGTCAACAATCTTAATTGGTTACTTTTAGTTTGGGGGGTTGCGTCTCGTATTGATGGCACCTACATTCGACCTAATCGCCCGGACTATCAGGGCGGGAAACTGCTCCCGCAGGCAGCACTCATTGGAAACACAGGTTTCCGCAGAGAGCATTCAAAGGAGCAACGTCTCGGATCAATTGGTCCGGGGAGTTGCGATTTGTGCTCTCTCCGATTTTCCAGCGCGATCCCTCCATCTCGACGTCCGCGCGGCGTCACGCAAAAGGAGGCGGTTATGCCTGCCAAAAACACACACAGCGACGTTCGGGCGTCCAATACGCCTATCTGGATGGCCGAAAAAGTTATCCAATCCCAGATCAGCCAGATCAAGCCCTACGCCAACAACAACCGCGTGCACGCGGCCAAGAATGTCGACAAACTGAAAGCATCGGTGGCCCAGTTTGGCTTTGTCACTCCGATCCTGTTGGATGGTTCGGGCACAATCATCGCGGGTCATGGCCGCTATGAAGCCGCCAAGGCCCTGGGGTTGACGTCCGTGCCGACTGTTGTCGCGGATCATTTGTCAGAAGCGGAAGTGCGCGCTCTGCGCATTGCGGACAATAAGCTGGCGGAATTGTCGGACTGGAATGAAGCGGCGTTGCAGATCGAATTTGCCGAGCTGATGGACCTCAGCCTTGATGGCGAGTTGAACTTTGATCTGGACATCACAGGGTTCGAAACACCGGAGATCGACATCATTGTCGACAGCGTCGGTGAGGTGACGGAATCTGTAGCGGAAACTGTTGAGACGCCGGACCCTGCGGCACCCGTAGTCACGGAGCCGGGCGACCTCTGGGTTCTCGGAGATCATCGCATTTTCTGCGGGGACGCCCTTCAAGCCCAGAGCTACGACACCTTGCTGGAAGGCGAGACCCCGCAGATAGTCTTCTCCGATCCGCCTTACAACGTGCCGGTCAATGGGCATGTGCGGTCCGGCAATAGCGCCGAACACCGCGAGTTTGCCATGGCGTCAGGAGAAATGTCGGACAGCGAATTCCGTGGCTTTCTCACAAGCGTGATTAATCGTTTGTTTGACTGCCTGCCGGACGGAGGCATCGCGATGATCTGCATGGATTGGCGTCATATCGAAGAACTGATTACGGCGGGCAAAGCAGCTGGATTGGACCTCATCAATCTCTGCGTCTGGAACAAGACGAACGGAGGCATGGGCAGCCTTTATCGCTCAAAGCATGAGCTGATTTGCATTTTCAAGAAGCCTGGTGCGCCGCACATCAACAACGTCGAGCTGGGCAAACACGGGCGCAACCGGACCAACGTCTGGGATTACGCCGGTGTGAACAGCTTTGGGGCAGGGCGCGAGGCGGATCTCGCGGATCATCCCACGGTGAAGCCGACAGCTCTGGTTGCAGATGCCATCATGGATGTGAGCCACCGCGGCGACGTCGTGCTGGACGCCTTTGGCGGGTCCGGCGCGACTTTGCTGGCGGCTGAGAAAACCGGGCGCCGGGCGCGGCTGATTGAGCTCGACCCGGTTTATGTCGATGTCGCTATCCGACGTTGGCAGGAGATGACTGGTGAGAACGCCGTGCATGCGGTGACAGGCCTGACGTTCCATGCGCGTTCTGCGGCCAGCGACACCACCTCGAAGCAGGAGGCGGATCATGTCTGACGATACGAAAGATTACGAAGTGGGCTACGGCAAACCGCCCAAAGCGACCCGGTTCAAGAAAGGCCGCTCTGGCAATCCGAAAGGGCGGCCGAAAGGTGCCAAAGGGGTGAATGCCAGCTTGAAACGCGAATTGGAAACCAAGATTACGGTTCGCGAAGGCAGCCACGAAATCCGGATTTCCAAGGCGGAGGCAATTGCCAAGCGGTTCACGGCAGGCGCGTTGAAGGGCGACACGAAGTTGTTGATGGCGCTGCTTAAGCTGGACACAGATCTGTTCAACGCAAGTGAATTGGACGCGCAAGAAAGCGTCCGTGCGGTTGAGCCGGACGCTGTCGACTACGACATCCTCCGGGATTTCTTTTCCAGCCAACTGGACGGTGACGGTGATCTGGCAAACGAGGAGGCGGAAGATGACGACTCCTGATCCAAAAATCGTCGTGCAAGCCGCTCGCGAGGTTTGCCGGGACAATTTCTTTCCCTTCGTGTGGCGTGTGTTTGGCACGCTGCACCAGGGGGTTGACCGCGGCTTTGATCCGGCCTGGCATGTGCGTGCTATGTGCCATGAGTTGGACAACGTACGCGTCGGCGAGAACAAGCGGTTGATTATCAACATTCCGCCCCGGTGCCTGAAATCGGTCACCGTGGCCGTTGCATATGTCGCTTATCTTCTCGGTCATAACCCCAGCGCCAAGATCATCGTTGCCAGCTATGGGTTGGATCTGGCGCGCAAACATTCCGAAGATTGTCGTCGGATCATGTCTGCGCGCTGGTACCGGGAAATGTTCCCTGAAACGGTCTTGGCTAGAAAGGGCAACACCTCAGAAGAAATCCGCACCACAAAGGGAGGCAGCCGTAAGGCTGTCTCCATTGGAAGTTCTGTCACCGGTCATGGCGCTGACTACATCATCATCGATGACCTGCTGAAAGCCGGAGATGCCGGCTCCGAAGCCGAGCTGGTCAAGGCGCAGGAGTTCATTGAGGGGACCTTGTTGTCGCGCTTCGACAATCCGGCCGAAGGGCGCGTGGTTATGGTTGCGCAACGGTTGCACGAGATGGATCCGCCGGGTTATCTGCTCGAACGCGGGACCTATCGGCATCTGAATCTGCCTGCCATCGCCGAAGACCATGAGGTGGTTCCTCTTGGGCGTGGAAGGGTCATGCGCCGCAAACCGGGTGATCTCCTGTGCCCGTCCCGTTTGGATCAGCAAACGCTGGATACCAAGCGTCGCGAAATGGGCGCGGCCGTGTTCAATTGCCAGTATCAGCAGAACCCCATTGCTCCCGACGGGTCGCCCTTGCGCTGGGAGTGGTTTGGCACCTACGAGACCATCGAAGATCGCCGCTGGTTCCAACTGGTGGTTCAGAGCTGGGATACGGGCATGTCGGCAGACCCCCGGTCTGATTTCTCTGTCTGTACAACCTGGGGGTTCCGCGAAAATGCGTGGTATCTTATCGACGTCTGGCGCGGGCAGGTAGACTACCCAGACCTAAAAGCCAAGGCACTGCAACTTGTCGGCCGTTGGGATCCCGATCGTGTCCTGATCGAAGATGCGGCCTCAGGCAAACCTCTTTTGGACGAGCTGTTTCGTGATGACCGTCGGCGCTACGAACGCATTAAACCCGACAAGGACAAGGAAACCCGGTTCCAGTCCGCTTGCGGTCCTGTCGAAGAGGGCAAGGTTTATCTACCTGCAGATGCACCCTGGCTGCCGGTATTCAAACGAGAGCTTCAATCCTTTCCACGCGGACGCAACGACGATCAGGTCGACAGCTTTGCCCACTTTGTGAACTGGTCCAAGGGAGTGGGGTTTTATCGGGCGCTAGGCCATGATCATCAGATAAACATCGAACGTCGCGAGCGCCGTCGCGAGCGGATCAGACGGCGGTAGAATCTCGGAGTTGAGCTTTAAGACGCATCGAGCCCTGCTTCAAAGTTGGTTACCTCTATCTATCCCGCAAGCGGCCCCAATGACCGCTTGCATCCGCAAAACAGTCCTTTGACTAAAGCTGTCGGATGACTGCTTCGAGCCCAAAGCGAACACTCGCTCAAACTTGGTTTGGGGGCCACTATTATCCCACAACCGTCTATTTGACTGATCGGTTGCCAGAATCGCAGTCTTAGGTGATCCTTTAAGAAATCGAAGGATCGCAATATGTTTAGGTTTCCTTTAATTGCATTGGGTATTTGCGTATCTACTTTCGCGTTAGCGCAAGAGTCGTCCGAGGATTTAGCGGCAAAAGACGATAACTCAGCGACCTCGTCCAGCTTGCTAACTGACGCTGAGTTGCAGACATTGGTCGCCCCGGTTGCTCTGTATCCCGACACGTTACTCATACAGATATTTGTCGCGGCCACCCAGCCATTGGAAATTGTTAAGGCTGAACGGTATTTGCTGGATAACGCCGACCGCGACACCGTTGAACTTGAGCCGGAAATCGAAGCAATGGGATGGGATCCTTCTGTCAGCGTGTTGGCGACGGCTTTTCCCGAAGTTGTTGGTCAGATGGCCACCCATATCGACTGGACCGAGACAGTCGGCACAGCCATGTTGGCTCAGTCCGATGATGTGATGGATGCGGTACAGGTCATGCGGGATCAGGCAATTGACAGCGGCGCACTTGTTTCAGGTCCCGAGCAAACTGTCGAAGTGTCTGATGACGACACAGTAGTAATTGCACCGACAGAACCCGAAACGGTATACGTCCCACAATACAATCCCGAGACAGTTTATACTGGCCCGTCAACCGGGGATGTTGTGGGCGCGGCACTACTGACTTTTGGTGCTGTTGCCTTGATCGACGAAATTTTTGACGACGACGATGATTGGTACGACTACTGGGGGTGCAGAAATTGCGGTGGTTGGGGCGGTGGTCCGATTTATAGAAATCCAAACATCGAAATAGACGTCGATGGCAACGTCAATATCGGCAATGATATAGATTTAGGTGACCGAACGGATATCGGATGGAACCCCGATCCTGACCGGCAACAGGAGGCCCGGAAGAAAATAGCGGACCATAAAAGACCTGAAGGTGGTCGTGGCGACTTGCCGGTTAACCGTCCTGATGGTCGCACAGATGAACTGCGTGCAAAGTTGAGCCGAGAATCTGGCGCTGCAGATATTAGCCGGGACCGCGGGGCGGCCGCAGCTGTGGTTGGTGCCAGTGCTGGGGCTGTAGCAGGCGGGGCTTTAGCGAACCGGGGCGACGCTAATCGGGACAAGGCCGCAGCAAAGCAACAGGCCATTGATCGTACCAAACGTCCAGATGCAACGAAAAAGCCAGTCGCACAACGACCGCAGACCTCTAAAAAGCCGCAGGCGAAGAAAGCCGCATCGACACAAGGCAAGCCTAGGGCATCCAAAGGGCAAGTGATGGAGAAAAAAGCGTCCGGTAGCAGAACTCAAAGCGCGTCCAAGCGTGGACACGCCGCTAAAGGCGCGCGGAGACGGTAAGATGCGTAGATTAGTATTTACAATTTTGTTGCTCTCCGGGACTTCAAGCCCGGCCTTCTCTGACGGAGCCAGCTTTGATACGCCGCAAATCGCACTGGATGCTTTTGTTGATGCGTTGAAGGCTAATGATCAAAGCAAGCTGATCGAAATTTTCGGGCCTGAAGCCGAGGATCTGGTTGGAACGGGTGATCCGGCGAAAGATCAAGAAAGAAGGCAGGAAGTGCTTGGCATGTATGCCGAGGGGTATCGTTTCCGGCCTGAGGACGATGGCGTTGTACTTCTTCTGGGTGAAGACGGTTGGCCTTTTCCTATCCCAATTCTGCGTAAAGAGGACGGTTGGCGCTTTGACCTGGAGGCTGGGATCGAGGAACTTTCAGCCCGCGAAATTGGCTTGAATGAGTTGGAAGTGATCGAATTGCTTGAGGCCTATGTTGACCTTCAGGCAGCATTCCGGCTTGTGGACCATAACGGGGATGGCGTTATGGAATTCGCTCAGACGATCATTTCTGATCCCGAAGAGCAAAACGGACTCTTCTGGCCTGGTAAAGACAGCTTTGTCGGCGCAGCGCTCGCCCGCGCCGCAGCTTCGGGCTGGAGTGATGGTCAGGCTGACTATGAAGCCGAACCGTTTCTTGGCTATTATTACACAATCCTGCAAGAGCAGGGCCCTAACGCTCCGGGGGGCGCCTACACCTATTTCGTCGGGGATTTCTTCGTTGCAGGACATGCCTTACTCGCAATACCGGCAGATTACGGAGAAACAGGCATCTATTCTTTTCTGGTAGGCGAAAACGGCATAGTCTACGAGGCAGATTTTGGCCCGGAAACACTCAGTATTGCCGCTGAAATTACTGCCTATGATCCAGACACCAATTGGTCACCGGTCGAGTAATGTTTGGATTGATAGTGGCGTTTAAGCTCTGCTGCTTTGCTGAGGCCACTAATTGCACTTCGTGTAACAAGCTTTAGTTCGATGGTTACAGATTCAGCTTGGATCGCTGTTGCAACACACATTGTGACTGCGAGCAAATTGCCCATCTTACGGTTTGATCCATTCTTCGGCCTTAACACGTTTAAACTGAATGATCGGGTAGTTCGCAGAGCGGTGTTTCATCTGAAATTACCGAATGACCGCTTTGAGCCCAAAGCAGACTACCAGATATCCGATCTCAGTAGTTGGCTGAAGAACCAAACTGTCGTTGATGAACTTTGAGATGCAGATTTCAGATCGACAGCAAGTTCACCGAAAAAAGACATGAAAGTCTTCACCTGAAAATCTCTACCATTCGTTCTCGAGAGTGGTAATTGAACCAACCCAAAAGAATGACGTCTGACACTACGCTGGTATCGCAACAATCCTAGCGGCGAATCCGCTTCCCAGACACACTGATTTGACCTCTCGCAAATGCAATCCGAGCATCAGTAAGGTCGGCCAGAGGAGATAGGTTTGGATTTCGACGTTCTCTCCAAAAGTCAGCAGGAGAACAGTGAGCAACAGCCCGAGCGGTAGCCTCCCGCGTTCCGACTTTATGGCGTCCAAGGTGACGACCCAGAAATGAACGAGGAAAGGGATGAGGAACGCGGCAAATCCGGCCAGCCCTTTGACGAATAGCAACCCGTACCAGGTGTGATGGCTGCCGATCGGCATGTACTCAACGAGATGCGCTCCGGGTCTGATTGTGCCGTGCCCGAAAACCATCGCATCCGATTGCCACCGCTCATACGCGATACGCTGCAGAGTTTCGCGTACGCGGGTACTATCGGCGCGCGCGGATTTGAAGCTGTAAAGTGCTCGGTTGCCGAATTCGACAAAGACTGCGCCCCAAACGGCTACGGTGGTGGTGACTGCAGACATTAGAATCCACCCCAAGCTGCGGGCGACAAGTGGCAATAGGCGGGGTGACAGTGAGCAGACCACCAATCCGACCAAGCCCATGCGGGACTTCGACATCAGGATCATCAAAACTCCGGCGGCCAAGCCGATGAATTTCCATGTGTGGTGCTTTTCTTCGAGAGCAAACAAGACCATGCAGACGCCCAACAGGGACGCAAATGGTGACCAGGGCGCAAAGAACTGCCAACGCGGCGTGCTGCTGGCCGGGTCGATTGTGTACAGGTAGACCGAGAAATACTCAGGCCCTGGGCCGCCAACTGCTTTCAACGGAGACGTAAAAAGCAGATGCGGCAGTCCGGCATAGGGGGCGACGACTAGCAACGGCAGAAGGCACAAGGTCCAAAGGCCCAGTACGCATTGTCCTCTGACTAGCACCTCGCGTCGGATGGGCAAGACCGACCCGGCAAGGATAAACAACGGGATCAGCGCCCAACCCTTGGCCCAACCGATGCTCGACTTGATCGTTTTGATGGTGCCGAGGTTCCAATCCGCGTGGCCTGCCCAAAGTGAGACCAGCATAACCAGCATGCCAACGCTCCAGATCCAGACCAAGGCGGGGACGGGGCCGGTTGCGCGCATGTCCGAGCGGATCGCCGGGCCAAGGTAAAGTGACAATCCGGCCATCGCAGCCAACATCCAACCCAGCACTGGACCGACAACATAGAGCGCACCGAGCCCGTAGAACGGCCAAGTCCAGATCAGCGTGTACCAGACGATCTTTTCGACCGGGGTTTGAGGGGCTACACGCGTCAAACTGCGGCCTCTCTCTGGTCTTTCAGCAGCTTTGAGATCAGCGGGTTCCGGACCCATGCCAGCACCAAACCCATTAGCAGCATAAAGCTTGCGGCGATCCCGGCGGCAATCGAGATCTTCTTGTTCGGTGAAGTCGGGCGGGTCGGAAGCGACGGGTTTTCCAACATTTGGATCAACGGGTAGGAGGCGTAGACATCGGTTTTTTTCGACTCGGACCGAGCGATGGCAGAGGCGAACACGGCTTCTGCCACTGCGAAATCTCTCTGCCGGTCCTCCAATTCAGCGGCGATGGGGGCGAGGTCTGACAAGCGCAGAGTTTCCAGACGAACTTGTGCGCGCAGCGTCGCGAAATGTTCTTCCAATCCCGCACGCAAGGCATCCTCGCGCACCAACTCGCTGAGCAACTGCGCCCGTTGCCCTTCCGGCGCGCGATCCAGTCCACCGAGCTGCTCGGCCGTCAAGCCCGTCACCTGCGTCGCGCGTTGTAACGCAACTGAACGCGCCCCTTCATAGTCGTTTTGGGCATTCACGTAGATCGGATGGCGCGATCCATAGGTCGCGTCAGCTTGCGCCAGCTTTGCAGCCCCCGCCGACACGTCCTCAAGCAACGATAGGTACTGCGCATCAGCATAGAGTTTCAGCGTTGCCGCCGCTGCATCAGAGGGCAGATCCAACGCGACTTGAAGCGCGGCGACACGTTCCGATTGGCGTGCCAGCTCGCTCTCCTGCGTACGCAACTCCTGCTTTGCACGGTCATTTGCAGCGACCTGCTCTTGGTATTGCGCGACTGATACTAGGCCGCTTTGCGACTGCAGCTGTTTGATTTCGGCCCGTGTGGCCTGAATTGCGCGCGTGTAGTCTTCGATCGCGCCCGTATTGCTGGCCTCACGGGTGGCAATTTCATCGGCGCGCAGAGCGTCAATTTCGGCGAAAAAAGCCGCCACTAGGGCGTCACCATATTGCTGAGCGTCAGCCGGAGAGGCCGCTCGAAGCTCGATATGGATCAGGCTGGTTTGATCGACCAGTTGAACCCGCGGCTTGCCAAACGCATCTCGGTCAGCCTCTACCGCCTTGGCTGCCGCATCGAGGATGCGATCGGCCGACAACAAACGTTTATACGTCTCGGTCGGGCTGATCGAACCGTTGGCAAAGGCAGAATTCGCGTATGAGGATGCCTGACCGATATCGGCCAGGTTCACCGACGCCGAAGCGCCAGACCCTGGCAGGATAAGCGATGCGTGTGAGGTGTATTTGACTGGCGCGGTTGCCAGATATCCGCTGATCGGGGCCCAGATGCAACTCGCACCCAGAAGGAACAGTGCCACGTAACGGGGCAGGCGGCCTAGATCGCTAAGGCGCCCACCCTTTAAGATGCGACGCCACCCCAGCGTTCTAAAATTGGATCGGGAAATGCGCACCCAATGCAGAAATTGCATGTCGCGCGTGGAATCAGAGGAGTTCGAAATCTGTTGCGGCATGGAAAAACCCTTTCTTGCAAGGGTGATATACCGCATCTGATCGCTGATCATTCGCTCAGCAGGCTAGGGGCCGAGGGGATTGGGAGCGCCCCCTATCCCTTTGGATAGTCACGCTTAGAACAACCCCGCCTCGCGCGCGGCCAAGGCGGCCTGGGTTCGATTGCTGACACCAACTTTGCGGTACAAAGTCTTCATATGCAGTTTGATCGTCGGCTCTGACAGATCCAGATCGCGGGCGATTTCCTTGTTGGATTTGCCCTCAGTCAGCCCTTTGAGGACTTGCCGCTCTCGCTCTGTGAGTTTTTGAGCCATAGGGTGGGAGTCTTCTGGCTGCTCCACGTTCATGAAACCCGCAGGAAGGTATTGCTCGCCCATCGCCATAAAGCGGATCGCGTTAACCAGGGATTTGGCAGGTAGAGTCTTTGGGACGAAACCGGCCGCGCCAAGTTCCAGCGCGCGTTGCGCCAGATCGCGCGAGGTGTCGCCGGTAAACAAGGCCACATGCTGGGCACCGTCCAAAGCGATGCAGGTTTCAAGTCCGGCCAACCCGTTCATGCCGGGCATGTTCAGGTCCAGAAGGACCAGATCAAAGGCTCCGTCGTTCTCAATCAGAGTCTTCGCGCCCGGGAAATCCGGCGCGGTCTCTACCTCGATCCCGCCTGCGGCATCTATGAAGGCAACGAGCGTGTCCAAAATAAGCTCGTGGTCGTCAGCAATAAGAACTTTCATCTCAAATCTCCGTCTGCCCCCAACCACACCCAAATGCGTTAATAAATCATTGAACCCATGGCATGAAGCCTTCCTGACGGACAGGTGAATATCCAATCGGATAGGTCAGCGGGCCGTTTCCACCACGCTATGTGCTGCGGGGTCGCTTGAATAGACCTATTCTCCGATCCCTCTCCGGATGCTCGCCTATCGGTTGCAGGATCACATTGGCAGTCTGAAGCCACAGATTGTCATCGTTGATCGGAGAGTTCCATGCAGTTCCTGTCAGTCCAAGATATTTACAAAGGCGCGCAGCCAACACCCATACCACCTCTGAAAAAGACCGAGATTTTGGGTTTGCCAATTGTGAATGCCCAATCCGGACAGGTGATCTCAAAACTGCTGGATGGGACGCGCCGGACGGTATTTTTCCTGAACGCACATTGCGCAAACATACGGGCCCGTAACCATACCTATCGAGCAGCATTGGCCCGGGCAGATATGATCCTACCTGACGGTATTGGAGTAGAGGTCGCGGCAAAGTTGCAAGGCGTCCCGTTGGCCGAGAACCTGAACGGTACGGACTTTGTGCCCAAACTGCTGAAACGCGCGGCGTGCCTTGGGCAGTCGGTCTACCTGTTGGGGGGACGTCCCGGAACAGCTCAGGCAGCGGCGGCGCGGTTGCAGCACATGTTCCCCGATTTGGCCGTGGCTGGTACCCGCGATGGCTACGCGGGGGCCGCGCGGGTTGATGAGGCGATCGACGATATCAACCAGTCCGGCGCGGACATCCTGTTGGTCGCGATGGGCGTCCCGCTGCAGGAGCTGTGGATCACGCAGAACCGCCACCGGCTTGATCCTTGTATCGCGCTGGGCGTGGGTGCTTTGTTTGATTTCCTGGCTGGCAACGTGCGCCGGGCACCGCGCATTGTTCGGCGCTTCCGGATGGAGTGGGCATGGCGGTTGGCGATGGAGCCCCGTCGCATGGCCCGCAGATATCTATTGGGCAATTTCGAATTCCTTGGGCGTGCCGCGCACAATTCTGTTCCCAAGATCTCAGCATGTCGCCTGCTGGACCTCACTTTGGCGGTGGTCGCGCTGTCTCTTCTGGCCCTGCCCATGGCCGTAATCGCCGCATTGGTGCGATTGGACAGTCGCGGCCCCGCCTTTTTTCGGCAGACACGGATCGGTCGAAACGGCGTGCCCTTTACGATGTACAAGTTCCGCTCGATGACGCAGGACGCCGAAGCGCGGCGTGCGGATCTGCTCACCCAGTCAGATCGTGAGGGCGTGTGCTTCAAAGCCAAAAATGATCCACGCATCACCCGTGTCGGGAAAGCTCTGCGCCGGTGCTCGCTGGATGAACTGCCGCAAATCTTCAACGTGCTGAAAGGGGATATGTCGCTGGTCGGCCCGCGCCCGGCTTTGCCTGAAGAGGTTGCAGCCTATCCCGAACAAGCACTTGAGCGCCTTCAGGTGCGTCCCGGTATCACGGGCCTCTGGCAGGTTTCGGGCCGTGCAGGCATCGGTTTTGACCGCATGATTGAGCTGGATACGGCCTATGTCCGCTCCCGCTCGCCCCTTTTGAATCTCATCCTCATCGCATTGACCGCACGTGCCGTCGTGTCGGGTCGCGGTGCTTACTGATCAAACCTAGGAGCATTGAAATGACACGTATTCGCAAAGCTGTATTCCCGGTCGCGGGTCTGGGCACAAGGTTTTTGCCCGCCACCAAATCGGTGACCAAGGAGATGTTGCCGCTGATCGACCGTCCCTTGATCCAATATGCGGTGGACGAGGCCCGTGCCGCCGGGATTGATGAATTCATCTTCATCACCTCAACCGGCCAATCCGCGCTGGAGACGTATTTCGGGCGGAACTCGGGGCTTGAGCGCAAACTGAAGGATGGCGGCAAAACCACCCTGCTGAACCGTTTGCGCAGCACGAACCTTGAGGATGAGACATGCAGTTTTGTCCAACAAGACAGCCCGCGCGGTCTGGGCCACGCAGTCTCTCTGGCACGTGACATTGTCGGTGATGAACCCTTCGCGGTGATCCTGCCAGATGATGTGATCCATGCGCAGCGTCCGGTCCTGGCGCAAATGGTCCAGAACTTTGAAGGCAGACACATGATCGCGACCGAAGAGGTTCCATACGACCGGATTAGTGCCTACGGCGTGGTCGATATCAAGCATAGGACAGGGCAGGTGCAGCATCTGAAAGGGTTGGTCGAAAAGCCCTCGTCCGATCAGGCTCCGTCAGAGTTTGGCATTGTCGGGCGGTATCTGCTGCACCCGTCGATTTTCGATCAGCTGGAAGGATTAGTACCCGGCGTGGGCAAGGAGATCCAACTGACCGATGCGATTGCGGCGGATATCGAAAGGACCGGATGCCACGGGTTCGCGTTTGAGGGAGAGCGCTTCGATTGTGGGTCGGTCGCCGGTTATCTTGAAGCAACCACCGTCTTTGCGTTGCAACGTGTGGAGTTGCGGGAGGGGTTCAAATCCATGTTGCATCAGCGCATGAACCTGCTGTCTGCAGCCGCATGAGACCTGCGCACCTATCCTTTCGGATAGGCGCGTATCCCCATGCCCATCTGTCGCTGTGGACCACTTTCTGGTTTCTTAAGGCCAAAGGAATGGAGACTAAGATGCGTCTGGTTTTTGCGATCCTCACAGCGGTGTTCACTTTTTGCCTGACGTCTGCGAAAGCCGAAGATTTGGCGACCCCGGCAGGAGAGGTCGTGCTGACCATTTCTGGCAATACCGCACAGACCGGGCCCGACGGGGCGGCGCAGTTCGATATGGAAATGTTGAAGGCGATGCCGCAGCGAAGTTTTGAAACATCGACGATCTGGACTGAAGGCGAGACCAGCTTTGTTGGCGTGCCCCTGTCTGTCTTGCTGGAACGGATCGGAGCAGAGGGCGAGACGATCCGGGCGACGGCGATCAACGACTACGCGGTTGAGATCCCTGTGGAGTCGATCTCGGCAAAGGACCCGATTGTCGCCTATGAGATGGACGGTGCAGCGATGTCCCGGCGACAGAAAGGTCCGCTTTGGATCGTATATCCCTATGACAGTGATACCAAGTACCAGACAGAGGTGATTTACTCTCGCAGTATTTGGCAACTCGACAGGTTGGAAATCGTTAAATAGCGTGGGGTTACAATTCGGTATGAAGTGGGCGATACGGGCCAGACATTGACAAGAAATTTCCAAAACCACTCGCGGCGCCGGTGGGCTTTCGGGCTCATCGGCATCGCCGTTCTGGGTGCCCTTGCTTTGGTTTTGTTGCTGTCCGCCAAGGTGATATCCGACCTGCGCGACCGGCAGTCAGCTCGGACAGATAACGTGCAATGGACGCTAACGCAGGTCGAGGTCGAGTTCCTGTTCTACCTCAACGCGCTTGAGGCGGGTGTATCGGATGCTGGGCCAAGTCTTGAAAACCTGGACCTTGTCCGCCGCCGTTTCGATCTTTTGTATAGTCGTATCGACATTCTTGACACCTCGCGTTTGTTTGAAACGCTGCGAAGTGACCCGAAATTCGCTGAACCTCTGAACGACGTCTCCGCCTATCTGAAGGCCTCGGTGCCTACAATCGACGCTGAGGACCCAGGCCTGATTGCTGGGCTGTCAAATCTCTATGACGGTGCGCAGGGGATCGCTCCGCGGGTGCGCGAACTTTCGCTCTCGGCGATCTCGTACTTTGCAAGCCAGTCGGATCAGCGCCGTGAGGAAACCGCGCTCAGCCTGTTTCAACTGGCCGTTTTGTCCGGTGGGTTATTTCTGACGCTGACTGCGGTCAGCGCATACCTCTTGGTGGTCAACCGCAAAGCTGATCGGCGGGGGCAGGCGATTCAGCAGGCAAACCAACGCATGAATACGATCCTTTCGACCTCATTGGATGCCGTGATCGTGGTGAACGCCGCCGGCACAGTGCTGGAGTTCAACGCGGCTGCACAAGCAATTTTCGGGTATTCCGAGGCAGAGGCCAAAGGGCATTCGATCGGTGAATTGATTGTGCCTTCGCATCTACGCGAGGCCCACAACCAAGGCATGGAGCGGATGCAGAGCGGAGGAGACCGCCACGTCGTCGGCAAAGGTCGCGTCCAGCTTGAGGCGATGCGCAAGAATGGTGAGGTCTTTCCCGTCGAACTTGCGTTGCAATCCGCCCAGGCCGGAGACGAGGAAATCGTAATCGGTTTCGTCCGCGATATCTCACAAAGCGTTGCGGATCAGAAAGAGCTTGTCTCGGCCCGCGACCGTGCCCTTGCCGGGGAAAAGGCCAAGTCGGATTTTCTGACTGTAATGAGCCATGAGATCAGAACCCCGTTAAACGGGCTGCTGGGCAACCTCACCCTTCTCAAGAATACACGCACGACTAAACAGCAGTCTCAGTTTGTCCGCAACATGGAGATATCGGGCCAGGTTCTGCAAAATCATGTGGATGCGGTGCTGGATATTGCTCGGTTCGAGGCCGGCAAGCTGTCAATCGCGCACGAGCCAACCGACCTGAACGCGATGCTGCAGGACCTGGTGGATGGTCAAAGCGGCAATGCGGCCTCGCGCGGCAACTCAATCTCGTGGCAATGGGTAGGAGGTGCCTATCCGCATGTCGCGACTGATGCGCAAAGGTTGCGGCAAATTCTGTTGAACCTTGTCGGTAATGCAATCAAGTTTACCGAAAATGGCCGTGTGTCGATCGAGGTCGAAAGATGTGAACCGGCAGATCAGAGTAAGGCACATGTCTTCGAAGTGCGTGTGATCGACACCGGGGTTGGCATCGCCGATGATGAGATCGACGCCATTTTTGATGACTTCTACACCAGCGATCCCTCTATCGGTCGCACGGTCGGAGGAACTGGGCTTGGCCTGGGAATTGCCCGTAGGTTCGCGCAGGCCATGGAGGGCGAGGTCGGGGCGGAAAGCACATTGGGCGAAGGAAGCGTTTTTTGGCTGCGGATACCGTTACAGCCGTCAGCGCGCGACCAACTGCTAGAAGCTGCTCAGATCAATACCGAGACCGCTCTCCCGCTGAGCTTGTTGGTGGTCGAAGACAACGAGATCAACCTCGAGGTCATCTGCAACATGCTGGCGTTGGACGGTCACCGTGTAACTACGGCGGAGAACGGGAAGGTTGGCGTCGACAAGGCCAGCAGTCAGAGGTTCGACGCGATCCTGATGGATATCAGCATGCCGGTGATGGATGGGCCAACCGCCGTCCGCCATATTCGTAACGGTCAGGGGCGGTCGGCAGATGTACCGATTATCGCGGTGTCGGCCAATGTCCTGCCAGACGCGGTCGAGACCTTTCGCGCCGCCGGTATGACGGCTTTCATTGGCAAACCGATCTCGCTTGACGCCCTGCGCAAGGCGCTTTCGGTAGTTACGCGCACCGAAGCGCGGGTTTTGCAAAGCACGCAGCCTGACCCGTTGGCGGACCTGAAAGACAGCCTCGGGGCCGAGGTCTTTGCCCGTCTGTATGCCAAGTTTATTGCCGAAGGGGATGAGTTCGCTGAACAGCTCGAAACCGGGGCTTTTGACCAGTCAGATTTGACCCAAGTCGCTCAGGTTTGTCACAAACTGGCTGGCAGTGCAGCGACCTTCGGCGCGGAAGAGTTTCGAGAGGCTTTAATTGCAGTAGAGACTGCGGTCAAAGAACACAAAGACATCACTGACAAACTCGCCGCAGTTTCTACCGCTTGGGAGCGGGCGAAAGCATCGCCCGCTCGGGATTGATTTAGGGGGCTAGCAGTGCCGCTGCGCCGACGATACCAACCGCGCGGGCGACCTCGGTCAAGCCGGTCACTTTGCTGTCGTAGCAGGCAATCGCATCACCCGGCAGAACATAGGGGTCATAGTCATCCCGATCCCCACGTCGCAGCAGCTTTTCGATATTGCGTTCAATGACGATCGAGTTCCCGGTCATCGGGTTGCGGGTGAACAGGACCGCACTGCGATTGGCGTTGGTCGTCTTGGCCCCGCCGACGCAATTGGTATCGACTACGGCCTGCAGGTAGCGCGTGCCATAAGGAACTTCACGTACGTCGCGTCCGATGGCCGACTCTGCGTTACCTGTGGCAGGTTGCGTAAGGTTGGACATATAAAGCGTCACGCCGGGCGGGCTGATCGGGCTGGGACGCATCAGATCATCCTGGAAACACCCTCGGCTGTTGACCACGATCTGATCCCCGGTCAGCAGCATGATGTCGGTCGGGTCTGAACCTTCGAACACGCCGCGTAGGTTCATCCGGTAGATCGTGCCTTGCCGGTGCAGCTCGACCGCTGACAGATCCGCATCCGGGCGCACCCCTCCGGCGGCGCGAATGGCGACAGACAAGTTGCGCGCCTCGGTCGAGGCCCCCAGCACACCCTGACGCCCTCGATCCAGCGCGTCGCCGGGAGTGCCTCCGATCTCGACCGAGTGGGGTTCGAACACTGCGCCTTTCACGCCGACAGTGACCGAGGCGAAATCGCTGATGCGCGCCGTGACACGCGGGGTGTTGTCGTAGAACTGCGCCGCCACCAGAACGCGGGCGACATCCCGCTCCACCTGCTCGGTCGTTCTGCCCTGCGCGCGCACCGGCGGCAGGTAGGGCAGCTTCAGATCGCCATCGCGGGACACAACATAGGTGTCGCTGAGAAGCTCATCACCGTCGATGGTGATCTGCACCATGTCATTGCGCGAAAGCTTTTCGCCCTGCAGAGCGCTAAGCACGGGCTGAGACCATTTGGCAAAGGCGCTTGCGCCCTGATCTCTGGTCTGAGGCATACAGGCGCGCCCATTCATATGTTCCGCTTGCAGCAAGGGCCCACTTGCCCGGCGCCGCGAGGGGGCACGGTACTGCGCTTGATAACTGTCGCCTTTTGCGACGGGTTCGATGTTGCGCGGGGTTTTCATGCTGCTGCAACCCGACAGAGCAATCGCACTGACGGCTCCCAATACCAATACTTTGAAATGTCGTGTCATTTTGAACTCTCCTGAACTGCGTCCACAACTACAGCAGTGTCTTGGTGTGCGTCAGACCGGCATCGGGATTGCCGTTTATCCCATTCGGATAGGTCGCTCACCGGATGGTTCGACCAACTGTCCGCCCGCGTCTGGGACAGGGATGTCGCGGCTAATTAGAACTGATCCCAACACTGTTTTGGACATTTGACGACATGACTCAGCGATTGGCACATTCCGGTTTCTTGCGGCACTTGCTGGCCTATGCGGTGTCCGAAGTGGCTGCAAAGGCGTCGCGTCTTGTGGTCGTTGTTGTTTTGGCCCGCAGCCTCAGCCCCGAGGCGATCGGTCTGGCTGCTGCTGCTCTTGCAGCGGGGGATATACTCAAGGCGCTGACCGAAAACGGTGTGGGGCAGAGGATCATCCAAGCCCCGCAGGCCGAGTTGGAACAGCGCTGCAACACCGCGCATCGTATTTTCTGGGTCTGGTGCGGGACGCTGTTTTCGCTGCAGCTGGCTATCGCTGCGTTCCTCTACGCGATAGGGCACGAGATGCTGGCGCTGCTGCTCGCCATTCTGGCCGGAGAGTACCTGTTCATGCCCGCCGGTCTAGTACAGGCCTCGCTTGCGATGCGTGAGGGCAAGCTGCAGCAGACCGCCGCCATTGCCGGAGGGCAGGTGGTTGGAGCGAATGTCATGGCGGCGCTACTGGCGCTGCTCTGGGCCACGCCGCTAGCTTTGGTGCTGCCTCGCTTGCTGGCTGCACCGATCTGGCTGGTCCTAGTGCGCCGCCTCCGCCCTTGGGCGTCGGACACCAAACAAGGATTTGCTGCCCTTCGCCCCTTTGTTGGCTTCGGCTGGGCTGTTCTGGGGGTCGAGATCGTCAAAGTTCTGCGACTGCAGGGCGACAAGCTTGTCGTCGGCGCGATGTTGGGGGCCGAGAGTCTTGGCATCTATTTCATGGCTTTCAACGCCGGGCTGGGCTTGGCGACATCGTTCACGCAAGCCTTTTCAATCGTTCTTTTCCCACATCTTTGCGCAGCCCCGGACAAAACCAAGGCGTTGCGTCACGGGCTCGGCACGTCCCTCCTGGTGCTGAGCCCGCTGGTTTTGCTGCAAGCGGCGCTTGCGCCGGTCTATGTGCCGCTGCTGCTGGGGGCCGAGTGGCAACAGATTTCGCCGGTAGTCTCGGTCTTGTGCCTTGCCGCGTTGCCCAGCGTCATCTGGTCCGCCGTGGCGGGCTGGCTGCGGTCCGAAAACCGCGCGATTACCGAGCTGCGGGTCAGCGCGGCCCTTGCATTCGCACTGATCCTCAACACCGCGATCATGGCGCCGTTCGGGCTGATGCCAGTGGCGATCGGATACCTGCTGACCAGTACTACCCTGATGCTGACCGCCTCTTGGGTGTTGTTGCCACGGGATCACAAAACAACAGAAAGGTTCGGCTACCAATGACCCGCTTTGCCATCATCGTACCATTTCACACCGACGCAGACACAATCGTCGACACGCTGACCAGCATTCGCACACAAAGCTTCACGAATTGGGAGGCGATCTGCGTTGGCGACCGTCCCTCAAGCGCGTGCCTGTCCATCGTGCTGGACCACGTCGCGCAAGACCCCCGTATCCGGGTCGCGAGCAGCCCTTTCGATGGCCCAAGTGCCGCTCGCAACTATGGTGCCGAGCTGGCCAGGGGTGACATACTGGCGTTCTGCGATGCGGATGATCTGTGGCACATGGACAAGCTGGCGCAGCTAGACGGAGCCTTCCAACCCGCGTCGACGGATGCAGTTTTTGGGCAAATCCGGTTCTTCACCGATCAGCCCGGAGATTCTCAGACATGCTCGACCGTTCCAAGTGCAACGCTGACCATTCAGGACCTGTTGGCTGAGAATCCTGTCTGCACCATGTCCAACCTTTCAATCCGTCGTGAAGTCTTCCGCGCAGTTGGCGGGTTGGACACGAGCACGGTGCACAACGAAGACTTGGAGCTGTTGATCCGCCTCGCAGGTGAAGGTTTCACCATCAAAGGGGTCGATCAGTTCCAAGTCTGGTATCGCACCAGCGTCGGGGGCTTGTCCTCGGACTTGAACGCAATGCGCGCTGGGCGGGCCTACGCGGTCAAATCAGCCGCATCATATGGCGTGTTCCCGTCGCGGTCGTCCGAGGCCGTCTATCTGCGCTATCTCGCCCGCCGGGCGTTGCGGTTGGGGCATCAGGGTCAGGCGCTGTCTTACACAGGCAAAGGCTTGAGTCTGCATGCGCGCAGTTTCCTGCTGCCCCTGCGCCGAGGACTGCCCACCGCAGCAGGGGCCGCACTGGCCCCGATCCTGCCGCAAGCGATCAAACGCGCGTTGTTTTCATGAGAATTCTGAAGGAGATCACCATGCCCACAGCATCCATCGTCGTACCCGCCTACAACGCCGAAGCAACCTTGGCCGAAACGCTCGCCTCGTTGCAGGCGCAAACCTATGACGATTTCGAAATCATCATCGTCGATGACGGATCGCAGGACGCGACCGCCGGGATTGCCCGCACGCACCAATGCGACCCGCGCGTACGACTTGTGGGGCAAGCCAATCGCGGGCTGGCGGGGGCCAGAAATACCGGCATCGCTGCCGCGCGGGGTAAATTAGTCGGCTTTTGCGACGCCGACGATCTGTGGATGCCCGAGAAGCTGGCGGCTCATGTTCACCATCTCAAGGCCGAACCGGACGTGGGGGTTAGTTACTCCGGCAGTGCCTTGATCGACGAAGCGGGGTGCATGATGGGGATCAAACAAGCACCCCGCCTGAAGAATGTGACCGCAGCACATGTTCTGAACCGCAACCCGATCGGCAACGGATCGGCGGCCGTTGTTCGAAAGACAGTGCTGGAGGCTTTGGCCTACCGCCCGAGCTTTGAAACCGAGCGGGATTGGGTCTTCGATGAGACCTTCCGGCAGTCCGAAGATATCGAATGCTGGATGCGGCTGATGTTGAAGACCGATTGGCAGATCGAAGGTGTTCCGGGGCTGCTGACCCACTACCGGATCAATGCAGGCGGGCTTTCGGCGGCTTTAGATCGCCAGTTGGAAGCGTGGGAGAGGATGGTCGCGAAGCTGCGCCCGCTGAACCCTGAATTCTTTGCCCGGCACGAACCCTCGTCCCGTGCTTATCAGCTGCGCTATCTGGCGCGGCGGGCTATCACCAACCTCGATCGGGACAAAGCTTGGGAGTTGTTTGCACGCAGCGTCCAGGAAAGCCTCCGCCCAGTGTTTGAGGAACCTATGAAATCGTTCAGCACTTTCGCCGCAGCCCTTGTGTTGAAAACGTTTGGACCCGGCCCGATCACCCGGCTGGGACAAATGAAATCCAAACTGCAATCGATCTGAGAGAGGCGTCATCATGGAACAGAAAAAGATACTCCACCTGGTGGACGACACGACAGCGGGCGGCGTGATGCGGATGCTCGACCATCTTTTGGCGCAATCAGATCTGTCCAAAACGGTCGATCAAAAGGTGTTGAAGGTCAAACGGACTGCATTTTCTTGGGGCAAACTGAATGCGGATGTCATCGTGTCCCACGTCGTACCAAGCTGGAGAAGCTTACCCGCGTTCTCGGCGCTTCGCGCAATGCATCTGGACACTCGACTGGTCCATGTCGAACACAGTTACACCCGGGCATTCACCACTCTGAATGTCCCACACAAACGTCGGTTCTTTGCAATGCTGAGGGTGATCTATTCCTTCTTCGATCAGGTGGTCGCGGTCAGCCATGCGCAGTCGGACTGGATGAAGGAACGACGCCTGGCTACTTCGGAAAAGCTGATCGTCATTCCTCCAACCGTTGATCTTGAGCGCTTGTCACGAAAGGCGATACCTCCCAAGTCAAGGACCACAATTGGTGCCATCGGGCGTTTGGAACAGCAGAAAGGGTTCGACATCCTGATCCAGGGTTTTCGGTCAACCCGAACGCCGGAGGCGCGCTTGTTGATCTTTGGCGAAGGCGGTCAGCGTTCATACCTTGAGGCGTTGGCAGAGGGTGACCCGCGCATCGAATTTAGGGGTCATGCCAAAGATCCAGCAAAGGCTTATCAAGCCGTCGATATCATTGCGATTCCCTCGCGTTGGGAGGCTTATGGACTTGTGCTGGACGAAGCGCTTGCCGCGAAGCGCAATGTGATCGCCAGTAAAGTTGATGGGTTACGTGACCGTGAAGGAGATACGAGAGTTTCATTCTGCAACCTTGACCCTTATGATTGGCGACTTGCGATCAATAATTTTCTGTTTTCCAACACTATTGAGAAAAGCAGCTGAATCAAAATTTGACACTGGATCTTTTGCGTTTTTGCCGAGCCATTCGCTGCAAAATCAATTGTGATTTCAAAGAAATTGCCTGAGTCCAGCTTTGCGTTTTGTGCGCGAGCTTACTTAGCGCAGTACATTTTGGTGCCCTCTTTGGACTGCGAGCGGTCATTGCCTTGTGCTAAGTGGACGGCAGCTATGTCCGCTTAGCGGTCGTTCAGTCAAATTTGTCGTGCGTCTGCTTCGAACCCGATGCAGACACTCAGTTGACTTTAACCTATTGCCCGGCGGTGAACGATGGCTCTGAGTTCAATCAGCTATTTTAGTTTATCCGTACTAAGAACTTGACCGATTTGAAGCCGATCACTTGGGAGTCCTCATACTACCAAATGGCTGATTGGAAGTCTCTTTTTAGAAAGTTTCCACAATGCTAACTTGCAGCGGCCCAAAAAGCTTTGTGTACGTGAGGTTCGAAGTGTTATAATCGGTGCAACTTTTAAGCCAATCCACTCACATCTCAGGCATCGTAGCCGCGGATTGATGCAAGCGCTGATTTCAATATTTCCGCGCTCTCGGCGCGCTCGTCAGATGTCATGGAGTTTGGGTCGAAAAACAACTGAAAGTTCGGCTTCCTGTACGTAACCTCTTCGGGGCGTGATTTCGCCCCCTTTCGACCCAAGACACGATACGTAATGACGGGTTGAGCTACCCCCTTAACCCGGATGGGCCCAACCTCTTCGGTCTCTATTTCTTCGTTGACGTGAGCCCAAGTCTCGTAAGAAATCAAAATCTCCCCTTCGTCGGCATGGTGCTCGAGCCTTGAGGCAACGTTCACAGCCCCACCAATAATGGTGTAGTCCATACGGTCTTCACTTCCAAAGTTTCCCACCGTACAGAAGCCTGTGTTGATACCAATCCGACATTGCAACTGTTGCCATATTCCCTGATGCCTCCATTCGGCTTGCAGTTCGGTCAGCCTGTCTCGCATTGCGATTGCCATTCTCACGCACGCTAAGGCATCTTCCCGCACCCCATTAGTCTCTGGATCGCCAAAGAAGACGAGGATCGCGTCACCGATGAATTTATCTATTGTCGCGCCGTGGGCCAGAGCGACTTGTGCCATCTCGGTCAGGTAACTGTTCAGAAGTTGCGTTAAGTCCTCCGACTCCATCTGATCTGTGAGCTCTGTGAACCCAGCTACGTCCGAGAAAAACACTGTCAGTTTCTTCCGCTGACTGGCGAGCTTAACTTCCTGCCGACCGGAAAAGATTGAATTATAGACTTGTGGCGATAGGTATTTTGCGAGCTTTCCTGACAACGCCTCAAGCTCTTGGTTTTTCCGGGTAACTTCCTCGGTTGCGATGCGCTGATTTTCGGCCAATGCATTCAGTTCCCGCTCGTTACGATCGCTCAATCGCATCATTCGTCGCGTAGTTCGGAGCAGTTTCCTGTATTCTTCAATAAGGTTTTTAATTGAGTTACGCGTCTCTAAATTAGAGAATTGACCGCGGTTCAAAGTTGCTTCCGCGACTTCTAAAGCCTCTTTCTCTCGGGCGAAAAGATCGTCGATGGTCATCTAACGAACAACTTCTTCAGCGTGAATTTTGCGTACTTCAGATCTTCTCCAAACTCTTCGCCAAGCTCTTCCATGGTTTCGTCTTCGGGATCATGAAACCAGCAAACTTCGACGTTTTTCCCCGCCTTTGCGGCGGAGTCCAAAAGCTCCATTAGCATCATAATCGCCTTAGCGCTGGAGGAGTTGAAATAAATGAGTTCGAAATCAAAGCGACAGTCACGACTTGAACCTTCTGACAACCACCTTTTCAGAGCATCAAACAAGGGGTTGAAGAAGGTCGTAACGTCCTCTGGATAGGACTCTCCAATCAGCCTGAGGTGGCCCGCGTCAAAATCAAACGCCACCGTCGGAGTACGGTTTGTTGCCGGGATTTCAATATTTTGCATAAGTCCCCTCTTAAACCGTTGCTTTGAGTGCGAAAAACGCGTGCTTGTCGTCAATTCGCATAAAATCAAACTCGATTGGTCTTGACGCTCGGCGCGCAATTTCGATTAACCCGATGCCCGCGCTGTTGCCGACAGAGACGGCTTCGGATCGGAGCTGGTCCTTATACGCGGCCTTGAGTTCATCTCGACTCATATCACGCAGTTCTGAGAGACGGCTTCGCATGGTATCGACGTCGTTTAAGAGGATCAGATTCCCAGCATGAACGACATAGTTGCCAGCTTCGTTCCCGATGGTCAGGATGCCGTAACTTATGTCCAGCACCTCAGCCTCACCGTCAGCAGGCAGCCGTTCAACCGAATATCTGATGATATTCTGCATTTGCTCTACAAACACCGCGAATACGCTGCGAAGCGTTTTGGTGTCCGCATCTTCTGACACCAACTTCTGCTTCAATGCATCGCCAACACCACTAAGAATACCCTCGGTTACATACCCGCTGTAGGCAAAAACAACGCCTTGTCCGCGCAGGTTGGCACGTAGTTCGTAGACTTCGCTTGCAAGCATTTGTTCCCCTTGATCATGCTTGGGTAGCACCAAGTTCAATCCAGGCCTTAATATCATAAGATACACATTTATGCATTTTTAGTGTATCAATTATGCAGGATTACTAGTGTGGAGGTTAGCATGATTAGGCTATTTTGTGTGGTCGCTGTGATACTATTGTCCGGTCCGGCTGCAGCGGCCGACATTCCGACTGAGGTTAAGGCAAAGCTTCAATCCGCCATGATCGCGCATGTCGATGGCGTTATGGTCGACGGTGCCTACACTTATCTGGACACGACCACCAACGCGATTGAAACCGTATACCCTGCAAACGTTCACCCCATGGTTATTCCTGCGGGAAATGACTATTTCGTCTGCTCTGAAATGATAACTGAAGGCGGCGACACAGTGACCGCAGACTTCTTGGTGCGTGAAGTTTCAGGTGACTACAAGGTTGTACAGATGATCGTAAATAACCGTGGCGCTCTTCAGGCCGCGATGAAGAACATCGGAAACTAGATGCCTAACACTGTAGAGGCGTTTAGTGCGTAAACTCAGGAACTTTGTAAAGCGGCGAATTTTTCTAAAGCATATTCTGACGACCCTCCTGATTGGGGGTATGTTGAATGCCGTTGTGCTTCTTTTCTACTATGAATTCAAAAGGCAAGCTCAAACGGATCAGGTTGCCGCGGAAATGGCAACGATTGCCAATCGTATTGCGCGCCCGTTGGCTGAATTGGTTGAAGCAGGGAACCTTACCCAAGCGAAGAGCCTGCTGGCCGTCTATTCGGGTTTTCCTTACGTAATTTGCGCTGAACAGAAGCTAGAGCGAAGCTCAGAAACACTGGCTTCCTGGCCTGCCATAGGTTGTGACCGGATAAAAAAATCTGGTTTGGATATCATCGTTTCCGTTCCGACGGTTGCAGGGCCGACTACGATGTTGGCGCGAATTGATCAGGAGATCCTGAACAACGAGCTACAAACAGAAGTGGGAGTTGTGGTTCTTCTGGGAATTCTCGGAGGATTCGCGTTGATCTTAGCAGGCGCTGCTGCATTTCTATGGCTTATCAACAGGCCTCTCAGCCAAATGTTGAAAGCCATTGAACGGTTCGAGCTATACGATGACCCGCAGACGGTTCCATACCAGTCGGAAGATGAGATTGGCAAGGTTGTTCAAAGCTATAACTCTATGCTGGATCGGGAGGTCGAGCGCGTAAATGCAATCCGTGATGGTCACCGCCAGATCGTCGATAGTGTAAACTATGCCACGCGGATTCAGCAAGGTTTGTTGCCTACGACAAGTTTGTGCCAGACGGCCTTTGCAGATTTTGCGGTCAAATGGGAACCTCGCGATATAGTTGGCGGGGACATCTACTGGGTTAGATCCGAAGGTCGGATTTCGACGCTCGCCGTAATTGACTGTACTGGGCACGGCGTCCCCGGTGGCTTCATGACCATGCTGGCAATCGCAACTCTCGAGCGGCTTTACTTTGAAAACGATACGCTCAGTCCCGCTTCGGCTTTATCGAAGCTGAGCGACTTGACCCGCGCGCTCCTAAATCAGGACACTAAATTCGCGACTTCCAATGACGGCATGGACGCCGCTATTTGCCAGATCGATTCAAGCAAAGGGATAGCTAAGTTTGCAGGGGCGCATATGTCTTTGTTGGTTAAATCGACGGCCGGAGTCGATCGAGTCCGGGGTGACAGACAGAGCATTGGGTATGTGGACACCCCAAATGAACCAGAGTTCGTCGAGCACAAAATCCAATTGGACAAAGCCACAGACCTGGTTATCTCCACTGATGGTCTAATCGACCAATTGGGTGGCAAAAAGCGTTTAGCCTTCGGTATTCAAAGATTAATGGCGATAGTTGAACAAGATAGTTGGTCAAATTCGGAAGAGCTTTTAAAGGCCATCGACGCTGCGTTCCTAGACTATATGAAGAATGAAGAGCGTATGGATGACTTGACAGTGATTGCTTTTCGCCCTGTGTCAAAAATAGACTAAGTCTTTTTTTGCGGCAAACTTAGGGTCGCCAGACTATCGTCATAACGGTCTTGTCAGAAGAACTTTGCTTGAGCGGGGCAGGGCGGTTGCATAGCATTTAGGAATGACCAGACCTGCCTCCTTCAAGTACTTCAAAACCAGCCCTGAGATCATCCGCCTTGCGGTGATGCTGTACATCCGATTTCCGCTCTCGCTTCGGAATGTCGAAGATCTGTTGCACGAGCGAGGCATCGACGTGAGCCACGAAACAGTCCGATATTGGTGGAACAGGTTTGGTCCAATGTTTGCAGCTGAAATCCGACGAAAGCGTTGTCAGCAACTGCGTGCGTTCTCCAGATGGAAGTGGCACGTGGACGAGGTTTTCGTAAAGGTGAATGGCAAGCGACATTATCTGTGGCGGGCTGTTGATCACGAAGGTGAAGTGCTGGAAGCAGTTGTCACCAAGCGCCGAAACAAGGCTGCAGCACTGAAATTTCTCAAGAAACTGATGAAGAGACATGGTTGCGCAGAAGAGATCGTCACAGATCGCTTCGCTTCCTACAAGGCTGCGCTCAGAGAAATGGGCGCGCTCGAAAAACAACAGACGGGCAGGTGGCTCAACAACCGAGTCGAGAATTCGCACCTGCCGTTTCGACGACGCGAACGCGCGATGCAGCGTTTCAGGCGCATGCGAAGTTTGCAGAAATTCGCTTCCGTCCATTCCTCCGTATACAACCACTTCAACCAGGAAAGATCGCTAAGCAGCAGAGATACATTCAAGCTGACACGCACCGCCGCTCTCGCCGAGTGGCGTCAACTTTGTTCCGGGTAGGCTCGCGGTTTCCGCGGCAAACTGAGACTGGTTCGAATTTGTCTGACAGCACCAGCAGCAGATAGGTGCGCGGTTTTCGCAGCAAACTGAGACTGGTTCAGAATTTTTCTGACAGCACTTGGCAGCTTCTTCAATTGTACTTTTTGCGTCCAATGTGCGCTGATATCATGTTGACTGGAAGATGGGTATTGTCCACTTCTAAAGCAGCCAGATAGGAAACCTGTCTCAAGCTTTACTCAGACAACAAAGCGCCGCTCAGGTCAAAATGCTTAGGGAACATCGCCCGCAGAAAACGAAAAACAATTCTCATCGCTTCGTCGCGGTCAAATGAATTCGGGTGGAGTAGGTAATCGGTCCACATGCCTTCCAGCATGGCGAGTGTGCCGTGTGTAGCGTCCCTAGCAACTTGATTAGGGTGTTCGGTTCCGGCTTCTTTCGCAATTCGAGCGAAAGCGTTGAAAACTAGGTTCCGAAGCTTAGCGTCGCGGGTATCTGAAAACGCAGCGATTGCTGCTCTGTTTCGGGCCTCGCCTCGAAACGCGTACCAAATGGAAACGTTTTTCTTATTGAGAATGGTTTCACTTAAGTCGCCCCGAACAATCATCTCAATATGTTCCTGTCCGGTTTGCCCGGTCTTTTCCAATAAGTCATAAATTCCGTTGTAGTATTGTTCGGATGAGTAGCGGGCGGCTTCGTCAACCAAGTTGTCCTTGCCACCGAAATGAAGATGAATCATGCCACGGGACAACTCGGCGCGTTGAATGATTTCGCTGACGGAGGTCTCGGAAATCCCTTTTTCTGCGACCGAGTCGAGTACTGCCTCGATCAGGGAAAGGCGGTTTCGCTCGCGTATTTCTTGTCGTCTTCCAGTCATTGGATCAGGCGGCTCTGTTTGTTTTCAGTGTCTTGCGGTGCCTTCTAGCGGCCAGTGTGAAATTGGCCATCCCCGGTTGCGAAATTATCAGTTGACACAACTAGTCCAAAAATTCCAGATTTAAATGGACGATTGTCCATTTTGTGATCGACATGGTCGCGCCGCCAAAAAAAGCAAAGTTCAGCAGGGAAGCATGGCCGGAGTACTACGAAGTGAAACGGGCAAGGGCCTCGCACTGAGCGCACCTGCGACGTTCTACGTCGGTCTGCTCGTCGCCGTGCCGCTTTGCATTCTCGTCGCATACAGTTTTTGGACCCAGAACTATGTCGAGATCGACCGGACCTTGACTTGGGCAAACTACCAAGAGGCGTTTACCGACCCATTGGTTCGACACCTAATGTTCCGTTCGGTCGCAATTGCAGGCGCGGTGACATTGGCAACGGTTTGTCTGGCCTATCCGATTGCATACTTCATCGCGTTTCGAACAAAGAAGAAGACCCTCTGGCTGTTGCTGATCACTATTCCCTTTTGGAGCAGCTACCTTCTGCGCGTGTTCAGCTGGAAACTAATCCTTGGCTTCAATGGGGTGTTGAATTCTGCGCTGATTTCACTTGGTTTGATACAAGATCCGCTGACATTCTTGCTCTACAACGAATTCGCTGTTGTCCTTACGCTCGCCCACGCCTGGGCACCGTTTGCTATCCTGCCGATCTATGTATCGCTTCAAAAGATCGACCGCAGCCTATTGGAGGCTGCAACCGACCTTGGCTGCAACAAGCTTGAAAGGTTCGTTCGCGTGACACTGCCTCTGACGGTGCCGGGGGTCATTGCGGCCTGCCTGATCATTTTCATCCCAACGGTGGGCGATTACGTCACTCCGGCCTTAGTCGGTGGATCGCAGGGCAAAATGGTGGCGAACTTGATCCAAGTGCAGTTTGGTGCCGCCAATAACTGGCCGTTGGGTGCAACCCTGTCTCTTCTTGCCATGCTTTCGGTCGGCTGCGTTGCAATCCTGTTCGTGGTGGTCGTCACCGCATTGGGCCGGAGGATCAGATGACCAAGGCATTTCGTTTCTCATGGTTGCTGGTTTATGCGATTGCCTATCTGGTGTTTCTCTACCTGCCGGTTTTGCTATTGCCACTGTTTTCGTTCAACGACGGAACTATCGTAGCCTTCCCCCTAAAGGGTTTCACGTTGAAGTGGTACGCACAGTTGGGGCAGCAGGACACGCTGTTACAGGCTATGGTAAACTCGTTGATCGTCGGCAGCGTGACTGCCCTGATGGCAACATCTCTGGGTCTCTTCGCAGCTCGCGCTTACGTTCGGTATCGTTTCACGGGGCGTGAGTTGTCTGAGGGACTGGTCATGCTTCCACTGGTCATTCCCGGCATCATCGTGGCCAGTTCGATGCTGGTTCTGTTCATCAGCATCGGTTTGAAACCATCGCTGGCCACCGTGATCCTTGGGCATGTGTTCGTGGCGTTGCCATTTTCCGTGTCGATCATGAAATCTGCGTTTGACGATTTCGACCAGTCCTTGGAGGAGGCTGCATTCGATCTTGGTGAAAGCGTCGTGGGAACGTTTCGGCGTGTTACCCTCCCAATCGTAGCGCCGGGTATTGTCGCCAGCCTTTTGGTCACGTTTACGGTGTCGTTTGACGAGTTCGTCCTGGCCTTTTTCTTATCCGGGAACAGCCCGACATTGCCGGTCTATATCTGGAGCCAGATCCGCTTCCCGGCAAAATTGCCCAACACGTTGGCCCTAGGATCGCTGCTTTTGCTGTCCTCGGTGCTGCTGTTGTTGATCGCCGAATATTTCCGCCGCCGTTCCATCCAATCGTCAGATTGAAGCCAAAGGAAACGAATAAGATGAGCGAACAGAACATCATCGAAATTCAGGGCGTCGAAAAACGCTTTGGTTCCTTTGTGGCTGTGTCCGATCTGAACCTGACCTTGAAAGAGGGTGAGTTCTTTTCGCTGCTTGGCCCTTCGGGATGCGGCAAGACGACGGCTTTGCGCATCATCGCGGGTTTTCAAGATCACGAAGAAGGCGAGATCCGGATCGATGGTCGAACGATGGGAGAGGTGCCTGCGAACAAGCGTCCCACCAATATGGTGTTCCAAAGTTATGCGATCTTTCCTCACCTGAATGTCGGCGACAATGTTGGCTTCGGATTACGCAAGACCAAGCTTTCGCGGCAGGAAATTAAAGAACGCGTTGCCGAGGCGCTTGAGATGGTTGAACTGGGCGGCCTGCAGGACCGTAAGGCCAACGAATTGTCGGGAGGTCAGCGGCAACGAGTAGCGCTCGCCCGCGCACTCGTCATGCGACCCAAGGTTTTACTGCTAGATGAGCCTTTATCTGCGTTGGACAAGAATCTGCGCGAAGCGATGCAATTGGAAATGCGCCGCCTTCAGCAGAAGCTTGGAATAACTTTTGTAATGGTCACGCATGACCAGTACGAGGCGATGACCATGTCCGACCGTATTGGCGTCATGTTTGGGGGGCAGCTCAAGCAGGTGGATAAGCCAGAGGTCCTGTATTCCCAACCGTGTAACCGGGAAGTGGCTTCTTTCATCGGTGGAATGAACTTTCTGGATGCCGTAGTGACTGCAGAGAATGCTGAAACGTTTGAAGTCAACGTTAAGGGCTTAGGGAAGATGGAAATCGGGGTGAACCCCAACGTCCAGGTGCATGACAAGGAACTTCTTGTCGGCGTTCGTCCTGAGCAATTGGAAATCAGTGCGGAAAAGCCGGATGGGTACGATGCTCTTGTTCAGGGCGAGGTTTCGGACGTCGCCTTTTATGGAGAGAGTGTCCACTATTATGTGCGCGTCGATGGTCTGAAAGACAGTATCGCCGTCGCAGTACCAAACTACTTTCACACGGTCGATCACACGCGCGGCGATACCGTCTGGCTTGGCGTTCAAAGCGCCTCGGTGATTGACTTGGGTAAACGTGAATCTTTGGGAGGAGACAAATGAATAAAACAGCATCACTTATGGCAGCAGTAGTTGCCACCTTTGCCGCCAGCCAAACTCTGGCGAACGCCGCTGATCTGACCGTTTTTGACTGGTCCGGATATGAGGATCAGGGCTTTTACGGCGACTATGTCGAAAAATACGGCGGCGCGCCTAGCTACACCTATTTTGGCAGCGTGGAAGAAGCGTTCACAAAGCTTCAGTCCGGTTTTGAAGCTGATTTGGCCCATCCCTGCACGGATGCCCTGAGAAAGTGGGTAGCGGCAGACATGATCAAGCCGATTGACACCAGCAAGCTGGAAAACTGGGACAAGCTGATGCCCAAGATCAAAGAGGTCGATGGCATCACCATTGATGGGCAGACCTACATGGTTCCGTTCGAATGGGGCAATACTGGTCTTATCTATCGAACAGATATGATTTCGGCAGATGACGTTTCGCTGCAATTGCTTGCCGATCCTGCATATCAGGGCAAAGTCGCCATTCCGGACGCCGCTTCCAGTGCCTTTGCAATGGCGGCATTGGCAACCGGCGCCTCCAGCTATACCGATATGAGTGACGAGGAATTCCAAAAAGCGGCGGACTACCTGCGCGCGATTCATCCGAACGTGCGCTTTTATTGGTCTGACGCCGGCCAACTGGATCAGGCAATTGCCAGCGGTGAGGTCACGCTGGGTTGGGGATGGAACCAATCGGAACTGAACCTGATCTGGAACGAAACGCCAGCGGTCATGATGCGTGATGTAGACAAAGGTATCGCGACTTGGGTCTGCGGCTATGTGCATCTGAAATCTGCCAAGCAGTCGGATGAGCAAGTCTATGACATGCTGAACGCGCTCAGCTCTGCGGCAAGCGGTAAATACATTATTGAAAGCTGGGGTTACGCCCACGCCAACGAAGACGCTTTTGCACAGGCAGACCCAGAGCTGATCGAAACCTACGGGTTTTCGGATGTGGACAGCTTCTTTGAAGGCAGCCTGTTCTTTGACGCTGTTAACCCCGAGCTGGAGGCCAAGATGTTGAAGGAATTCGAGCGCATTAAAGCTGGCTTCTAAGGGCACTCTTACAACACACCCGGGAATGGTGGGGAGGTAGAAATCCTTCCATTCCCACGAACCAATTTCCAATTTCCTTGGAGGAAGCGCGGCAATGTCAGGCGCTGACGAGTATTCTGTTCTCTTCGAACCGGTCAAGATCGGGCCAGTAACGGCTCGAAACCGGTTCTACCAGGTGCCCCACTGCAATGGTTTGGGTCATTTGCGACCTCAGGCCGAAGCTGCCATGCGGGCGATGAAAGCCGAGGGCGGTTGGGCAGTGGTGTCTACTCAGGAGGCCGAGATTCATCCGACTTCGGATTTGTCTCCTTATTCTGAAAACCGAATTTGGGACGATCAGGATATTCCCGCACTGCGTCTGATAACCAACTCAATTCATGAGAAGGGCTCGCTCGCGGCAATCCAATTGGCGCATAACGGGCACCATGCCCAAAACCACCTGACCCGCGCGCCTCTGCTGGCCCCATCAGAACTTGTCTTGCAGACTCCATACCCGAAACAGGCAAGGGCAATGGACAAGGCTGACATTCGAGAATTTCGCAAGTGGCATCGCGCGGCGGCTCGTCGTTCGCGCGAAGCCGGGTTCGACATTGTGTATGTCTATGCGGGGCATCACATGACATTGCCTCATCATTTTCTGCTGCCACAGTTCAATGATCGGACGGATGAATATGGAGGTTCGTTGGAGAACCGGGTGCGACTTACCCGCGAGCTTCTGGAAGAAACCAAGGAAGAGGTCGGAGATGATTGCGCCATTGCCCTTCGGTTCGCGGTTGATGAAATGCTCGGGTCAGAGGGGATGCAAGCGCAGGAAGAAGGCCGTGCAGTAGTCGAATTGCTGGCCGAGCTTCCAGACCTTTGGGATGTTAATGTGGCGGATTGGAGCAACGACTCTGCTACGACCCGGTTCGAGCCCCGCGACGGCTTTCAGACCTCATATATCGAGTTCGTGAAACAGGTGACTTCTAAGCCTGTTGTGGGCGTCGGGCGCCTTACGTCGCCGGACTTGATGGCGTCACTGGTCAGGAAGGGCATCCTTGATTTTATCGGCGCGGCGCGACCATCCATCGCCGATCCGTTTCTGCCCAACAAAATTAGGGAAGATCGCATCGAAGAAATACGTGAGTGTATCGGTTGCAATATCTGTGTTTCATCCGACTCTCTCGGCGTCCCAATACGCTGCACTCAAAACCCGACTATGGGTGAAGAGTGGCGGAGGAATTGGCATCCTGAGATCATTGAGCGTCGGGTAAACGAGGAAGCTGCGCTTGTTGTCGGCAGCGGACCAGCCGGACTTGAATGCGCCATGCAATTGGCGCGGCGGGGCTACGAGGTAACTCTGGCGGAAGCAAAGCAAGAGTTCGGCGGCCGTGTGATGCAGGAAGCTGCCCTGACCGGGCTATCCGCTTGGAAGCGCGTGACAGATCACAGAATCTACGACCTGCAACAACGCGGGAACGTTCAACTGTTCACCGACAGCCGTTTGTCAGCAAGTGAGGTCATCGAGTTGGGTATACCGAACGTCTTTGTTGCAACCGGCGCAAAATGGCAGCGAGACGGGCGCGGGAAATCTGCATTTCACGGTGTATCAATCGGTTTAGGTTCTCAGATTTTCACTCCGGATGACATTGTGGCCGGAGTCATGCCGCAGGACGGCCCGATTGTGGTCTACGATGATGATCAAGCCTATCTCGGTGGAGTCTTGGCTGATCATTTGGCTCAGGTTGGGCGAGAGGTTGTCTTTGTAACGCCGGCCTCAATAGTTTCGCCGTTTACCGAATTGACGTTGGAGCAGACTAAAGTGCAACGCAGTCTGTTGGAAAAAGGCGTTCGTCTGAACCTGTCCCAGACCTTGGCCGGTATCGCGCCCGGCCAGGCGACATTGCAGTGCGTCTACACGGGGCGAGAGAACTCCATTGAATGCAGCTCTGTGGTACTGGTGACGCAGCGAATGCGAGAAACCACTCTTTACGACGAGCTTTGCGGTTTGACGGCAAGTCCGCTGAAAACGTTGGAATTAATCGGAGATGCCGCAAACCCCGGCTTGATCGCGGATGCTGTATATTCGGGTCACATGGCTGCCCGGAATTTCGAACGTAACGCGGACGACATCGACCGTGAATTCTTCCGCCGGGAAGTCATTTCCCTTGAGTCTGCATGAGGTGCGCAATGCCAAAAGATGACCTGCAAGTAATGCGCGATTTGATGGACGCGCAACAGGAAGGGTTCGCCCTGCCTCGTCACTTCTATACGTCTCAAGCAGTATACGAGAACGATATCGGCGCGTTCTGGAACCGTAACTGGATCTGGGTCGGCCATGTTAGTCAGGTCGCAGAACCGGGGGACTTTTTCCTGTTCGACTATGGGCCCGAGTCCATCATCATCGTTCGGGATCGCGAAGGTGAGGTGCGCGCGCATCTGAACGTTTGCCGCCACCGGGGATCGCGGGTTTGCATTGAACGGAAAGGCAAGGCACGCAATTTCATCTGCCCCTATCATGCGTGGACTTTTGATCTGAACGGCAAGCTACGAAACGGGCGTTCAATGGGGTCGAATTTCGACCCGGGCCAATACGGATTGCTCCCGGTTCAGGTGAAGATATTCCAAGGTCTGATTTTTGTCTGCGCAGCTGAAGACGCCCCGCCGCTAGATGCTGCGTTGGTGCAGTTGGCCCCACTGTCAAAACCGTTCGAATTTGAAAACCTGAAGGTCGCTCATGAAGCCTCATACCCAGTTCCAGCAAATTGGAAACTGGCTTTGGAGAATTACCTGGAATGCTACCACTGCGCGCCGTCTCATCAGGACTATTCGCGCAGCCATTCGTTGAAAGACCCCGCTCAGGTTCTGGAGTTCAGCGGCGCACTTCATGAGCGGATGAAAGAAGCCGGAGTGCCCGTTGAGGAGCTGGACCTGACCGGAGATAACGCGCTCGCCCCGGGTGCAGATGTCTATTGGCGCCGCTACCCGCTGTTTCCCGGCTATTTGACCGGTAGTAAGGATGGCGCTTCGCTGGCGCCGCCTTTGGGTGAACTGAAAGGTCACGATGGCGGTGCCACCGATCTGGGGATCGGGACGCTGAACTACTTCCTTGTTTATGCAGATCACATGGTTGGCTACCGGTTCGTCCCACGCGCGCTGCAGGAAACGGATATTCAAATCGTCTGGTATGTGCGCGGCGATGCTGAAGAAGGTCGGGACTATAACAAGGATGCCATTACATGGCTCTGGCATGTCACGTCGCTCGATGATGAGCGGATCATCCGTCACAACCAAGAGGGCGTGAACTCCCACCGCTTCGTGCCGGGACCGCTGTCCGAGATGGAATGGAGCATTCCGGGTTTCTATCGCAATTACTTCAGCATGATCTGACACGCTCAGAATTCGGAGAAATACTATGACAGAATTAACGAAGCGCAGATCAAGACGGCGCGGGGGTGGGCGCGAAGCACGTGCAGCCGTGCGAACCAGCAACGTCGCTTCGCAAGCGATCTGGCCGGGCATTTCGGGTGGGCGCTACAAGCCCCTTTCAGATGCTGACATGTCAAATATTCACGAGGCCGCCCTTAGCATTCTGGAGCGTACGGGCGTCGGTGATCCAACGCAGGAAGTTCTCGATCTCGTGCTGTCCAAAGGGGCGACGTTGAACGAGCATGGTAGGCTGTGCTTTCCTCGCGCGTTGATGGAAGATCTTTTGGCTAAGGCGGCCCGTGAGTTCTATGTCCATGCACGCGGATCGCGGGCCGGCAAGGATGACATGCACTGCACCAAAGACAAGGTGTACTATGCGAACTCCGGCACCGCTGTGACAACGTTTGATGCGGAAACTCGCAGTTACCGGCCGTCGACGCTCAAAGACATTTACGACTTTACCCGATTGGTTGACCGGCTCGATAATATCCACATGACCGGTGATACGGTTTTGGCAACGGATGTGCCACAAGACTACGAGCACGACATGAGCATGCTCTACGCCATTCTGGCGGGTAGCGAAAAACCATCTTGCCTGACGTTCCGTACTCGAGAGCATATTCAGGACGCGATTCATCTGTTCGATCTGGCATCAGGCGGGGAGGGTAAATTCCTCGAGAAACCCTCAGTCATTTTTGGCGGTTGTCCCATAGTATCCCCGCTCCGGTTTGGGCGGGAAAACTTGGAGATCCTGATTGATACAGCGAAGATGGGGCTTGTCTGCGATTTAGCTGTTCCGCCACAGGCTGGGGCGACGTCGCCTGCGCCTCTGGCCGGGACTTTGGCGCAAGCCGTAGCCGAGACCCTATCTTGCGTCGCAATTGCCAACCTGATTAACCCGGGCACCCCCGTCGTCTTTGCAGCTTGGCCGTTTATTACTGACCTGCGAACTGGTTCATTTACGGGTGGCAGTGGTGAGCAAGCATTGATATCCGCGGCGGCTATCCAAATGGGCAATTTCTACAACCTGCCGACCAGCGTTGGTTGCGGCATGACGGATTCCAAGATTCCTGACGCACAATATGGTCTGGAAAAGGCGTTGACTTTCGCATTAGCGGCTCATGCTGGGGCCAACAGGCTCTGCGAATTTGGCGGTATGCTCGGCAGCCTGATGGGTTGCAGCTTTGAGTCCATGGTCATCGACGACGAGGCCGCGGGTATGATCTCACGAACCCTGCGTGGTATCGAGGTGAGCGACGACACTCTGTCGGTTGACGTCATCCACGAATGTGCAATTGATCCCGGTCATTTCCTCGGCAACACGCAGACCTTGCAATACATGGAGACTGAGTATGTCTATCCAACCCTGATGGATCGGGAGCTAACCGATACTTGGCAAAAAGCCGGTCGTCAGGATATGTTTGAACGGAGCCGGTCAGTCGTGAACGACATTCTATCCAATCACTATCCAAACTATTTTGGCAGCAAGGCGGATGCGGAGGTTCGGTCCAAGTTCCCGATCAAATTGCCACCAGAGGTGATGCGGGCAGGTTAAACGCAGCGCACTTAAGCGAAGGCATAGCAACCATGAAAATCGCGATGGCGCGCCGAGGCAGTTCCTAAGGTTTAAACGTACCCTGCTGCTTTAGGTCTTCGGTTGCCAGCTGGATACCTTTTTCAAGGACGTCGAACATCTGGTTCAACTCGCCTTCGGTAATGATCAGAGGTGGGGAAAACACGCACATGTTGATGATCGGCCGCAGAATCAGCCCGTTCTCCTGACAATGATGATCAATCAAAGCGCCGACAGATTTATCTAGGTCCAGTGCATTATCTGCTTTTGCGTCTGCAACACATTCGACGCAGCCAACGAGCCCCATGCCGCGCGCATCACCGACGAGCGGCAAATCTGCCAGAGCCTGGAGGCGCTCTTCGAAGAGCGGCGTGATTGCGCGGACATGTTCCAGAACGCCGTCGCGCTCCATGATTTCAATCGTCTTCAGGCCTGCCGCCGCGCTTACTGGATGGCCTGAGTAAGTGAAGCCGTTTGAAAACGTAGCGTTCTGCGCATTGTCTCCGCTTACATCTGCAATCAGCCGGTCAGAGATGATACAAGCCCCCATGGGTACGTACCCAGACGTCATGCCTTTGGCGCAGGTTATGATGTCGGGCTTAATCCCAAAGACGTCTTCTGAAGCAAACCAATGTCCAAGCCGCCCAAATCCGGTTACGACCTCGTCTGAAATATACAGGACATCGTATTTCCGGCAGATTTCAAGACAGCGCTGATGATACCCCTGCGGAGGCACAATGACGCCACCAGAGCACAGTATCGGTTCAGCGATGAAGGCAGCGACCTTGTCTGCTCCGGTTTGCAGTATCATGTTCTCCAGATCTGCAATTTTTTCGTCCAGAAAGTCATCGACCGTCTGATCGGGGCGACGTATATACGGATTCACGTTCGGCAAAAACCGCGTCAGGTCCGAGGCTTGGTCCAACCACCCTTTGTCGCGCTCTTTTCCGGATACCGAGGCCGCCAAATAGGTCGATCCGTGATATGCTTTCTGGCGCGAGATCACGATTTTCTTTTGAGGTTTTCCCAACAGGTTATTGCGAAATTGTACAAACCGCAGAGCGCTATCCACGGCCGTTGAACCACCGGTCGTGAAGAACACATGGTTCAAATCGCCCGGCGTTCTCTTGGCGATTTCATGTGCCAAACGGGCCGGAGTTGAGTTGGCGTTGTTGAAGGGCGAAAAATACGCCATCTGTTTCGCCTGCTGAGCCATCGCATCGGCAATCTCGTTGTTTCCATAGCCCAATTGAATGCACCACATGCCAGCAGGGCCGTCTATCAGGCGCTTTCCGTCCTCTGTGACGACATGAACGCCAAGGCCGCTTTCGGCAAAGGTTCGTTCATTTTGGCCAAGGTGTGACATCCCTTCCCAAGGGTGCAGGAAATGTTCGTTGTCCCATTCTCGTATGGACCGAAAGTCGGAGTTGAAAAGGGTCATGCAGCACCTTAATGTAATATAAATCACAAATTGAACAAGCATTCATTCAATGTCAATCCTTGAACTGTCTTAACGCTAAATGCGAGAAGACAAAGGCGACTACCCCAGTGAAGGAGAAATAAGATTAATCTCGAGCGTGATACACCAACCAATGCCCGAGACCTGGGTAAATTGCAGAACCGAAAGCTGCTGATCCAATCGGCTGCGGACGCCATTTATAGATACGGAATACGCGGAACAACTTCGGCAAGAATCCAAGAATTGTCGGGATTATCGCAAGGGATGGTCAACCTACACTTTGGTTCCAAGGAAAAGCTGCTGCTTGCAGTGGCTGAGGAATTGTCAGTCCGATACACGGAGCAGTGGACGGCCATTGCAGTCAATCCAGAGTTAGACCCGGCAGACAAGCTAGTCTCTATTATAAAGGCAGATTTCGACCCACTGGTCCTAAATGCGCGGGACGTCGCGATCTGGTTTTCCTTTCGGGCTGAAGCGCTCTCGAACCCGAACATATTTCCTTTCATCGACTCGCGCGACAAAGGTTTCCGCGCGGTGATCCTGGAGTTGTTGGAACAAATAAAGGGTGAAGGCGAATACGAGGATGTAAGCGCCAAACTTGCAACAGACGCGTTGGTTGCTTTGTTGGAAGGGCTTTGGACCGACTACCATTTGCACTCAGATATCTTCAACCCCTCCGAGGCTTTGAAGATCTGCCTGTTTGTGCTGCAATCGATGTTTCCTAAACACTTTGGCACTCGGTCGATCCGCGGGAGTAGGTGACTGGGAACTAGCCACGGGCAATCACGAACCCGTCCGAGTCTTGTGGTTCAATCGGCGCAAGTCGTTGATCATTGCTTTGGCCAGAGAGACGCACATCAGTAGCAAAACGACGCTGAACGGCAATGCCCCGATGATCATCGAATTGGTCAATGCTTCCAATCCGCCGCCGCCAGCGATCAGCAGAGTTCCAATTACAAGAGTCAGAAGAACACCCCAAAGGATACGATGAAGAAGGCCGGTGTTTTCAGACCCGCCGGACATGATCGTGTTCATCACAAGGATGCCAGAGTCGGCGGACGTGACAAGGAATGTCATGGTTAAGAGCACACACATGACACTCACTACCGCGAGCAAGTTGCCCGATATCATTTCCCCCAATGTGACGAACAGGGTTGCCGTCGTTGAAGCTGCGAGGATTGATCCACTTGCATTCCCATTTAGTTCCAGGTCGATGGCCGCTCCACCCAGAATGGCCATCCACGCGAAACAAACGAGGGACGGGGCAATGACCGCGCCAAATATGAACTCGCGTACGGTTCGCCCTCTGGAGATACGCGCTAGGAAAAGGCCGACAAAGGGCGAAAACGCGATCCACCATGCCCAATAAAATGTAGTCCATCCGGCCTGCCATCCGAACAACCTGCCTCGTGTGCCCGCGTCATAAGCTGCAGTCTTGGTCGCGTCAGAAAGATCGGCTGTATCGTTGCTCAAACCCTCAAGATAGGTTGCTTTTGTTCCCCAGGGATCAGTTGCACCCGCGAAGAGTTCGCCGACAAAGGGCGCAGCCTCAGCTGGCAATGCGGAGCCAAACTCGCCTTCGGAAATCGGTCGAAAAGCTTGGAAACTCAGCGGGACAAAGTTTTTGATATAGTCAACCAGTGCTGTGGCGTAGGTCGTCGCCGCAAAAGCGAATGAACCATAAACAATGAATACCGCCAGCAATACCAGTGAAAAGAGAAGATTAATATTTGACAAGTATTTGACACCACGCCCCACGCCAGAGACGGCTGAGAGTGTCGACATAATCATAACAACGATCAACGCCGTAATTAGGCCGGCGGTCGACGGGATCACTTTGGTTACTTCTTTTTCAACAAGCCAATTCGCACCGGTAATTAGAAACGCACCGTCCACCAATTGAGAAACGCCATAACCGATCGTTACCGCCACGCCGAGTATTGTCGCAACGACGCCGAGTACATCGACCACATGGCCTGCAACACCGTTTGAGTATTCTCCAAGCAATGGGGTCAGTGCGGTGCGGATTGTTAGCGGCATGCCTCTTGTAAACGCATAATAGGCAAGGCTAAGGCCGGTGACGACGTATATTGCCCAGGCGTGAAATCCGGTGTGCAAAAAGGTATAGCGGTAGGCTCCATCAATAGCGTCCTCGCTTTTGGGTGCGACTTCCCCGGAAATAGTCAATGGATTTGTTTCCCAAAGGCCGAGTGGTTCGGCGGTTGCATAGACCATTAGGCCCACGCCTAGACCCGCCCCAAACATCATCGAAAACCAAGAGAAGTTTGAAAATTCCGGTTTCTCATCTTCTAAACCCAGCCTCATTCGGCCGGTTGAAGGTATGAGCGCGATAAGGAAAAGGAAAAATACAAATAATCCAACGGAAAGGTTGTAGAATGTGTTGAACTCGGCCAGCACTCCTGACTTCCAGGATCGCAGTGTATCGTTCGCAGATAGTGGCCAAACCAGCGCCCAGAGAACGAGCAGAGAAACCGAAAGTTTGCTTACCAGCGCAATCGGCAGGCTATATCCTTTGTAAAAGCCAGTTCCCTGAGTTCTTATTTTGAGTTCTGTGAAAGGTTCTTCAAGCGCCATGTTTTCCCGGTCTTACATAAATTGACTGCTTTGCACGCCGCGGTGTCAGTCGCTGGGTTTCAGACTATTTTAGTTTCAGCCAGATTAGGAGTGTAGCAGCGGGATTGGTCTTGTCAGAAGAACTTTGCTTGAGCGGGGCAGGGCGGTTGCGTAGCTTTTACCCATGACCAGACCTGTCTCTTTCAAATACTTCAAAACCAGCCCAGAGATCATCCGCCTTGCGGTGATGCTATACAACCGTTTCCCGCTCTCGCTTCGAAATGTGGAAGACTTATTGCACGAACGGGGAATTGAGGTGAGCCACGAAACCGTCCGATATTGGTGGAACCGTTTCGGCCCGATGTTTGCATCAGAGATCCGAAGAAAACGGGTTCAGCAACTCCGAGCCTTTTCAAAATGGAAGTGGCACGTGGACGAAGTATTCGTGAAAGTGAACGGCAAGCGGCATTATCTTGGCGGGCTGTTGATCACGAAGGTGAGGTGCTGGAAGCCGTTGTCACGAAGCGTCGAAACAAAGCTGCAGCACTGAAATTCCTCAAGAAATTGATGAAGCGGCATGGTTGTGCCGAAGAGATCGTCACAGATCGCTTCGCTTCCTACAAGGCTGCGCTCAGAGAAATGGGCGCGCTTGAAAAACAACAGACGGGCAGGTGGCTCAACAACCGAGTCGAGAATTCGCACCTCCCGTTTCGACGACGCGAACGCGCGATGCAGCGTTTCAGGCGCATGCGAAGTCTACAGAAATTCGCCTCCGTCCATTCCTCCGTCTACAATCACTTCAACCAGGAAAGATCGCTGACCAGCCGGGACACCTTCAAGCTGACCCGCGCCGCCGCTCTCGCCGAGTGGCGTCAACTTTGTTCCGGATAGGTGCGCGGTTTTCGCAGCAAACTGACACTGGTTCGAATTCGTCTGACAGCACCCCACCAATGCTCGGATAAGCTCAGGTCGCTTAGCTGCCACACGCAGAGCAACTGCAGAACCCATGGAAATACCACCGATTACCACAGGACGGGAAGCCTTTGCCTCTATGAGCGCAATTGTGTCGTCTGTGAATTGTCTGATCGAGAAGTCATCAACAGGCCCGGTTTCTGAGTCGCCATGTCCGCGAAATTCCATCGCGGCAACACTTGTAATTGTGTCCTTCGGAAAAGCCTCAATTGGAAATTGAGCGGTGTCGCACAAACCGCGTTGAAACACCATGGTATCGTCTGTGAATTCGCCGTGTACCGAGAACTTTATCCCGTCGGAACTAAATGCGGATTTATTGGCCAACTTATTTTCCAAACATGACAAAGGTAGTGGATAAAATCGCAAACAGAGCAGGCCCTGTTTGCGAATACCAGAGGCAAATTTTCTGACTGTGTATGAAGTCTTAGTCAATTGCCAAAGTGTTGCCTCTCGTCAGCATCTAGGCAATCAAGTCTAGGCTACTGTGGTCAACGCTGATCGAGATCTGTGTCTCTAGATCATCCGCCTCCACGATGTCTCCAGCGATCAGGATTTCCTGTTCCTCGACTTCGCTTCGACGACCGTATGACAACGTTAGCAGCGTTGTGATTTCGTCGTCCTCCACTTCGTAGCTGATTAAAACACGCGAGGCACTGCCATCAATCTGGATCATATCGTCATCTGCTTTGCTAAAGTCAGCGATGAATGCTCCGCCTTCTTCAAAGACAAACCGGTCGGTTCCGCTACCGCCAACCACGGTATCGCCGTTTGCTGCGGTGATTACGTCATCGCCTTCAAAGCCAATCAAGAGATCGCGGTCATCGGTCCCAGTGAGAACATCGTTTTCATTGGTTCCGCCGATACGTCCAGCAGCAAAGAATACATCCTCTTGCTGATGCTCGATACCAGTGTTTGCCGCAATCACATCCGCCAGAGTCGTATCCCAGAGGGCCTTTACGTCACTTTTGTTCAGATACCCGGCTTCACTCCAATAGGCATCGCCATCCCGCAGACGCAGGAACTGATCGACTATCACTGCCGAGAAGGTTTCACCTAGAATACCGCCGTCTGCGGGGTCTTCGGCCAGCCCGCCGATCCAGGCGTCTAGGTCGTCAACACTGTCGTAAAGGTCCGAAAGCGTTGCCGCTATTTCGGCATCCGATGTCACGCCCGAGAAGTCTTCCGCCCGTTCCAGACCGAACGCTTCACGCAGGTCGTTGTAGCTGGCGACGCCAAGGTCTCGACCGCGCTGAATATTGATCGATGCCAAATCCAGCCCGAAGGACCCATCGGGAGCAAACAGGAAGGAACGTACGTCCTCGACGACCATAGTATCAAGCTCTTGGGCTGTGCTTCCCATCAATCCGCGTAGGATTGGATCAATTCCCCCTGCGTCTTCAATGGCTTGCGGGTTTAAGAAGGCATCCTGCAGCGCAATAGACCCTTCCGCGATGCTGCTGCCATCTTCGTTAAGACGCAACAGATCTGACGACAAAAGAGAATGGCCAAACCGATAGGCCGCAGCTGAGAATTCGACTGCGATACCCGGATTGATCGTCGGATCATATCCGTAATAACTAGAGATAGCTTCTTCACCGACGAGGATTGGTAGGAAGTCGTTGAAGGTAATCGCCTGCAACTCTGCCTCGACCCGCATGCGGGCTGCATCAAAAAGCTCTTCTTCGGACAAACCAGGCTGTCGTTCTGCAAGTGTATCCACCCACCGGTTGTGTTCGCGCGCGAACAGTGTGTGCAGAGACGTCAGCGCGATATTCTCTGCTGCGCGTACGTCCCCCGCAAGAACACCGCCATCCTCGGTTTGAACTAGCAACCCATTGTCGTCCAGTATCAGATAGGCTCCATCACGCAGTGTGGCGGCTGTAGCTTGGTCAGAGCCATAAAGCATACTGCCATCAATAAACGCCGTGATTTCGTTGTGATATGTGCGCTCAAAATCCTCGCCACTGCCTTCAACCGGATCAGCCCGGAAGAAGGAAATTACGCCGCCGGGCTCAAAAACAGTATCACCCACAGGGGCGACGATCGGAGCGAATTCGGTGTCTCCGCCCTCGGTCAGGTCAAGGTCATGATCAATAAACTGACCCCAGGCCCAAACCATATCGCTGATACCAAAACTGCTGGGAATCTCACCTTCCTGGGCAACAACCGCATTGGAGATTGCACGTGGATTTGGTCTGCTGACGTCCATCTCTCCGATACCATCCACAAAACTGTTTGGTGCCAGTCTAAGTAGGTCCTGTCCGGCAGAACCCCAGTCAACTTTCGCCGCGTTGTTGCCGGTTCCATCTACGGCGCGAGCTACTATCTCGCTTACATCTTCGGAACGTGGGTTTTCGTCTCGGCCATGTCGATCTTCACGTTGACGATCACCGCGCTCTTCGAAGTTCTCGTTTGACCGGCGGTCTTGTCGATCGTCTCTTGGTTGTCTTCTTGCGGAGCTCTGCTTCATAGCGCACCTCTCTTGCCACGCGCCGAGGTAATCAGCGCGCATTGTGAATGTTCATGTTCAATTTGAGCGACAGCCGAGTGAAAGCCGCCGCAGATTGGGTGCACCCCGACCCAGCGTTACAAAAATCCGCAATAATAATGAGTTAAGAATTCATCGCGCCTCGATGCGAGCAACAAGCCGCTAGTTCTGAGAAGTATAGGCGGTCGACCGCTTGGATAAGCGCAAACCAAAAAACAATACCCGTTTCTTGGATGAGTAGCGCTTGGTCGCAACACTCGAGAAAAACGCTGAGACCGTTTGTTCCGCAAAGCAGACATTGAAAAGAGTTGCGACGAATGATTGCTCTGCGGACAAAGCAGGCGTTCTACGCGACCAAAATCAACTGGCAAAATGATTGGCTTTATACTGGCCGATCGTCGTAGGCTCTGGACGTTCTGCTACGATACACCACTGTCAGAAATGCAATAGTTCAAATGAGGAAGCTTACGGTGCTAAGATATCTCCTTCTCTTTGCCTTAGTCGTTTTGAACGGTACAGCGACCGCAGATGACCGACCAATCTTTGATGCGCATATTCACTACAGTCACGACGCTGTGGAGCTGGTCCCACCTGAACAAGTGGCTAGGATTTTGCGGGATGCTGGCGTGCGAAAGGCGCTTGTTTCCAGCTCTGATGACAATGGTACTCAACTGCTCTTGGACGCAGCGCCAGATATCGTTGTCCCGGCACTTCGTCCTTACCGTCGTCGCGGAGAGATCAACACCTGGATGCACGACGAAACTGTAGTCGACTATCTGGAAACAAATCTGGCGAAGAACGAATACGAAGCCATCGGCGAGTTTCACGCTTATGGCAATGATATCAAAACGCCGGTCATCCAGCATATGATCGCTTTGGCAAAAGAACGGAATTTAATTCTGCATCACCACGGCGATCGCGAGGCGGTTGACCTGATTTTCGAAACATGGCCCGAAGCCCGCGTTTTGTGGGCCCATTCAGGCTTTGTCGATCCTGAAAGTGTGGTCGACGCCCTGGACACCCACCCTAGACTCTGGGCCGATCTAGCGTTTCGTTCAGGTATGATTTCACAGGGCCGCGTCGACCCTGGTTGGAAGGCCGCGTTTGAAGCACATCCCGATCGTTTTATGGTTGGCACGGATACATTCGCCCCAGAGCGTTGGTACTACGTTGGCCCTCATGCCGACTATTCGCGTGAATGGTTAAGCCTTCTTCCAAATCAGATTGCAGACAATATTGCGTACGTAAACGCGGAACGTATGCTGGCAACAGAATGAACCTCTGGGCTTTTTGGTTTTTGATTTCATCAGGGCCGGTCGCTGCGTGTGAAGCGGTGGGGCAACGCGCAGCTTCAGATGCCGCAAACGCACCTGAGGTCTATGTCTCGTCAGGAGTCATTCCACTGGCTCAACCGTTTTCCATTCTAATCGAAGTCTGCAATGAAACTCCCGTGAGGGAAATACTTGTCGATGCAATCATGCCGGCTCACCAACACGGTTTAAACTACACTCCCAAGGTAACGGCGTTGGACGAAGGAAAATTCCGTATCGATGACCTGTTGTTTCACATGCCAGGTTTGTGGGAACTGCAAGTGGACGTCGACTACAATGGGCAATCGGTTTCCTATACAAGTGAGCTTGAGCTGAGATGAGGCTTTGGGTGTCAGTCGCGTTGGTGGTCTTGGCAAGTGCCGCGAATGCAGAAGTTTTGTTGTCTGAAGACGAAATTGAACAAACGCTTTCCTTCGGACCGTGGCCACCATCTTTGCAGCCGGATCCAAGTAACAGAGTTTCAAACGATGCCAGCGCGATTGCGCTCGGCGAGGCTTTGTTCAACGATCCGTTGTTGTCCGTCGATGGTGCCTTTGCCTGCGCAAGTTGCCATGATCCTGAGCAGGCATTTACTACGAAAGAAGCGCGCGCATTCGGCCGGATTCTGCTAGATCGGAACACGCCATCTCTGAGAAACCTAGCGGGTCTTCGATGGTACGGTTGGGGCGGCAAGAGTGACAACCTCTGGGCCGCCAGCTTACATCCCATCATCGAAGACGAAGAGATGGCGCACAATAGAGAGAGTCTGAAAGCAGCAATTTCTGACAGTCCGTATATTTATGACTTTGAGAAAATTTTTGGTGAGATCCAAAAGCAAGACCCAGAATTGGTTTTGGTAAACACGGCCAAAGCTTTATCAGCCTACCTGGAAACTTTAATTACAGAACCGACACAATTTGACGATTTTAGAGACGCGCTGGAACGCAGCGATTTTGCCGAGGCGGCGAACTATCCTGAAGCTGCACAGCGAGGTCTTCAGTTGTTCTTGGGACGCGGCAATTGTGTGTTTTGCCACAACGGTCCAAGATTCTCCAACAACGAGTTCCACGACGCCGGCGTACCATATTTTCTAAACGGAGCCGAAGTAGACGAAGGGCGGTTTGGCGGATTGAACATATTACTATCAAGCAAATATACCCTGGACGGGGATTGGAGCGACGATCCGGATAAGCAAGGGGCTTGGGCAGTTCGCGGTGTGCGCAGGAGCCATTCTGACTTTGGAACCTTCAGGACACCCAGCCTGCGGGGCGTAGCCGAAACAGCGCCCTACATGCATAACGGCAACTTGGTCGACTTGGATGCGGTAATCCGACACTACAGCGAAATTGACATGGAACGGTTGCACTCTGATGGTGAAGCCATACTCGCGAAATTGAGTTTATCCGAGCAGGAGATTGCAGACTTGGTTGCGTTCTTGGTGACGCTGTCTAGCAAACCTTAGACCTTTACCCGAGAGGAATTTGGGGTTTTCCACTTCTCTGAATAGTTAGACCTAACGATGGGATTCCGCCTTGGGCTCGGAGCGGTCATTCGCTGCACCTAGCGTGAACGACCGCTATCCCGGGCAGAAAGCGACCCGGATTAGGCGCAGTGCAACCAAGATGGCGCAGAACTATTCAGAGGGTTGGTACTTTGCCGATTGCGACGATCTTTTACTCGAGTGGAAACGGGTGGACGCGAAGTACTACAAGGAAGTGTTCTTGTAAGACTTCAGCGTGTAAATGCAAACGTGTTTGTTTCCAATGCGGCAAGGAAAGTTATTGAATGCATCGCAAAACGCTGTTTCGAGAACCGCAGACGAAACGATCCAATAGTTGTTCCATCTCAGAGTGCCTACTGATTAAGAATAAATAATGTTCGCGTAATCCTTACCAAAGCTTCGAGCACCAAGTCCATTGTACTTCATATCACTGGGTTAAAAGGGTGTTTTAGTAACAATGGTTTATGAAATCGGTGTAGATATGGCGCTCTCGGCCATGAAGGTATCTTCGGTAGTAAGTGAAAGAGATGACCAACTCTACGCAATGGGAGTCTGTGAGGCGATGGGACTTACACCTCGTGAGGCTGCCTTAGTAATTTTGGCTAAAGATAGTGAATTTGTTAAGCCCAGAGAAACGGAAATATGCATCAAAAAATGGGCACGCGAAGGAAGTTTGAATCCGACAGAACCTGCTGTCGCTAGTGCCCTTTCGAGGCTCGGCTATAGCGAGATTTAGGGTCTTGTCAGAAGAACTTTGCTTGAGCGGGGCAGGGTGCTCTCGTGGCCTTCGCGCATGATTAAACAATCGCCATTCAAGTACTTCAAAACCAGCCCCGAGATCATCCGCCTTGCAGCAATGTTGTACATCCGTTTCCCGCTTGCGCTTCGGAATGTCGAAGAGGTCTTGTCAGAAGAACTTTGATTGAGCGGGGTAGGGTTGTTGCGTAGCTTTTGCCCATGACCAGACCTGCCTCATTCAAATACTTTAAAGGCAGGGCAAAATGTGGTGGTGATCCAAATACCCGCGCCGTCAGGATCTGGGATGACAGACAGCGCGGGCCATAGTCTGGTCATGGGACTGCCCAGACTATCTGGAACTCGTATTTGGGCAAGCAAAGTTAACCAGATTGGTGTGGCCACTGCTTCACGACAGTGTTTTCCCAATTGGTAACCAACTACCTGCATAGTTCGCCCCTACTTTCAAAAGCAGGACTGCGAGATCTAATACTCACGCAAGCATGGTCCGCGCGATAAAAATATTCTTCCCGCGCGTAAAAATACTTGAATTGTTGCATCTTGGATTCAAGTATTCGAATGCGTGGCAAATTTGTATTACCTCTGTTGCTCACGCATTCGCCAGATTTGTCTGGTTCGCCTCTTGGTGACGTGGAGTGAGTGGCGTCGCCAAGAGGCCATCATTTGTTTGAAAGGCAGTCTTTAGAAGAGCTCGAGTTTACAATTGCATAGCAAACTATGGGCCCTGCCAAGCAAATGATAGTATCGTCTACAAAGTGGACATCCAGCGTGGTCGAGGGAATAGCTGCTCCTACCCCAAACAAGAACTGTCTGTCTCAAGCTTTCGCGGAAACAGCAGTCTTTGCAAATCCATTGCTTCGTGTAGCGCTATCGCACCCGTGTCACGCACGCACAATTGCACACAGTTCTTCAGGTGGTAATCAAAAGCGGTATGTCGCACCGATAACCGGCCCCGACTGACTGAATGTAAAGTCGTTGCCGTTGATCTCGTGATCGAACGTGATGTAGCGATATCCGCCTCTAATCATCCATCTTTCGTTTATTGAGTAATCCGCGGTCAACAACACTTGCCAGGTCTCACTGTCGCTGCTGAATCCGCCATAGTCTAAAAACGCCGTGCCGGTCCACCTGTCTGAGAACTTAAACCGAGCACGGGCTCCGACAACGGGGTCAGTCCAGTCTGCGTCCACAGTGGTTGTACGCCCTGGCAACGCTCCGGGTGACAGCGTGAACTGAGTTTCTGTACTAAACCACCTGAAACCTCCTGCAACGTCGACCTGTACAGTTGAATCTTCATAGACCCGGTAACCAACATAGCCGCTCAGAAACTGCGTCTTTAGCGACGTGTCCAGCCCGGAAAATGCGGTGCCAGGTGTGTCATCTCCGAAAGAAAGGTCGGTGTAGTTGTAGTCAGCCAATAAGCTCCACCGTCCATTGCTGGCAGCAATTGTACCCATAAACGCAAGGTCCAAGTTGCTTAGCGCGTCCGAAAAACTGAGCGTGGCATCGATGTTGCCTCGTGGAGTGTCCAGCGACGTTTCGGTCTCTGGCATGAAGAGGTAAATAGTGGCTTCGAAACTCCAGTCGCTGGAATGTGCTGCCATAGGTGCCGCCAAAAACGCTAAGCTTAAGAACGCGGTTCTCCATGTGGGAAGCCGTTGCATTGTACCCTCCAAACAAACACCGACTGCAAGAACATTCGACAGCGAAGGCCTGAACTTGCATTCCAGCATTCTGATGTGAATTAGAGTTATAGCATTGATCTGAATCAATATGATCCGCGTTCTACGCAGTGCAGAAAGAGCATATCATTTAGAGTTAGCATCAGCTTAGGTGTACTGAACTTGGATAGAATAGCTGCTCAAACGATCCGTCAGTTCTTGATTTGAGGGAAAACCCGTTCGGTACGCGGAGCCGCCATTGGTCCAGTTAGCAAGCCCCGCATAAAACGTCGGATGACCGGTGTGCGCCCAAATTGACCCTGAGTTCCGACGTTTTCTGCTGATGAAACGTCCCAAAAAATCCACCCCAAGATTTGATTACGCTCTATTTTCTCAGTGGTTTGGAGGAAAATCGAATGACGACTCGCGGTTATTGTCTGTGTAAAAAAACAAGCTGGGTTTACCACGGTGATCAAACATGGGCATGCTATTGCCACTGCGACGACTGCCGTAGAAATTGCGCCGCGCCGGTGGTTGCTTGGTTCGGTGTGCCGATAGAAAACTTTGAATGGACTGGTGATAAACCACGCACCTATGAAAGCTCTAAAGGCGTTTGTAGGCACTTCTGTGGAACTTGCGGGTCACCAATTGGGTTCGAAGCCGATCACTATCCAGGTGGTATGCACCTCTATGCTGCGTCGCTCGAAAGCCCGGAAAATTTCAAACCGTCTTTTCACGTTAACAACCAAAGCAAGTTGCCTTGGTTGCAAATGAATGATGATCTCGACGCGTTTGAAGGCACATTGTTAAACACCCCTAACGACCCGGACGGATATCAGTAGATTGGGACGCCAACTAGTTTTCCATCTTGCAGCTTTGTCCGCAATTCGGACATAAAGCCTATTTTGCTGAATGCCCGGTCTCGGTGAAAGCAGACATCGCACAATATCACCTCGTTTTTCGACTTAAATGTCTGCTGCTGCCGGGTGCGGGCACTGTTGTGCGCTGAGTGGATGGCGGCAAAGTCCGCGCCACGAACCGGTCTAATCGCTAATGCCGTCGGATGACGACTTTGAGCCCAAATTGGATCGGTTCATTTTCTTCCTACTTGGAAGTTAGCCATTTTCGTTTTGGGATGTCGTGACCGGCAGGCGATTTCGGACCAATTCCACGAACCACTCGACGCCCGGCACGATTGCATCGTCGTTAAAGTCGTATTCGGGGCTATGCAATGGGGCGCTATTTCCGTTTCCAATATTGACAAATGCACCCGGAGCTAACCTTAGCGCCTGTGCGAAATCCTCAGAAGCTCCCATGCGATGCGCTCTAGAGTTGGTTTTGCCAGGTCCAAATACTGCTTCTGCAGCTACTATTGCGTGCTGAGTTGCACGATCGTCATTAACTAGGGGGATAAACACCCGATCGTAGCGTATCTCGGCAGAGCAACCATGAGCTTTGGCTGTACCTTCAGCGATACGGCGCATGGTTTCTTCGATCTGCAAACTAACGTCGTCACTGAAATGACGGCAATCGCCCTCTATTGTGGCCTCGCTGGCGATCGCGTTCTTCACGTTGTCACCCTCTATCGACGTAACGGAGACTACAGCAAGTTCAGCTGGGTCAATCACCCGAGCCACGATAGTTTGCAGTTCGCTCACAATCGAACAAGCGCATAAGATTGCATCTTTACAATCGTGTGGACGAGAAGCATGTCCACCACTACCACGCACGACGATCCGGAACCCATCTTCCGCCCCCATGAAAGGCCCGGATCGCACTTCAAACGATCCCACCGGCAATCCGGGTTTGTTATGTAAGCCGTAGATCTCGTCGAACGGGAAACGCGACCCGAGGCCGTCACGGATCATCGCGTTCATTCCCTGACCCCATTCTTCAGCGGGTTGAAACACAAATTTTACGGCACCGTCAAAACCGCCTTCACTGGCCAAGACCGCCGCCGCACCCAGCAGAATGGTAGTGTGCCCATCATGGCCGCATGCGTGCATGAGCCCTGGTTTAGCCGAGGAGTAGGACAGATTAGTGGTTTCCTGGATCTTCAAGCAGTCCATATCAGCGCGAAGCGCGATTGTGCGGCCGCCGGTTCCAAGGCGCAACGTGGCAACAACGCCCGTGTTGCCTACAGCCGTTTCAATCTCCTCGATGCCAATCTCACGTAGTCTTTGGGTAACAAAGCGTGCGGTGTCCTCTTCTTCGAAACCAAATTCAGGGTTTCGATGCAGGTGTTGTCGCCATTGACGCATTGTCTCGTCGAGTTCAGCGGAAACTGAGTAGTCGTTCATGTGATCTATCTTTCGTCACGTTCAGCGAAACAGCAATAGCTTTTAACCAAAGCCGTCTTTGTTCGCATTGTGGTCGTTCGCATGACTTTGGTGATTGTTCGCACCGAGCCTTGGGAAGGCATCATTATCCAAACAGCGCCTAGACCGTTTGCCCAGTGTAAAACACCTAGACATCATGTAGTTTGATCACTGTTGATGGAAGGAGGCACAAATGAAAGTCATTAAGCCAAATCAAAGAAAAGTCGCCAATGTTTACGACGACGCCGCCTTTTCACCTTACGATCCTTCAGGATTGAATGAAACCGGCACCCATTTCATTCAATTGAATCCCGACTCAGAACGAGATGTTGGCTTTTACATCTACCGAATGGCACCCGGTGCTCGGTCGACACCCCATCGACACGGGGGAGCGGAAGAATTTCTTATCGTTGATGGCGAATTGATTGACAACGACGGAACCACCTACAGGCAAGGCGATGTCGTCTGGCTCGCAGCCGGGACGGAGCACTCGTCTTACACGGAAACCGGATGTTTGGTGGCCGTCTATGCAGAAGCTGCGGAAAAAGCGCCGGGCAATGACAATTAGGCCAAGTCAATTTTTGGCGAAAGCAGTTATCGCCGCCAAAAAAAAACGGGTTTTACTCAACAACGATCGGCAGCTTGGTCCACTGTGCGGCCATGTTATTCCTTTAGGATAGTGTATTGAGACCAAAACATCTACCAATGTCTACTCCTGCAGAGGCTTTTTGATATCGGGTCACAATTGCCACCGGATTTCCTGTTTCTGGCCGTTGCCCGAAGCAATTTACGAATAGTCCACTTGTGTATGCGCCGTTCGTTGAATTCTTTTTCACCCGTTTTCCAAGCATCTCGCATGAAAAATCCAAAGTAGCCAGTCCATTCAAACGTAAGGTCTAGCGAGGCGGGTATCCGCTGTGGCCAAAAACGGGTAGGGTGGTTTCCCTTATTAGTTTTCTTTTCATCGCTTGAGCATAGTCTTCGTATCCATTCGCAATCATTGCAAATGCTGCACTCCCATGGATAACCTCACGCTCAAAATATCTTTGAAGCTCATTTTGAGTTAACCATTCACCCACGTTGCCTTTTTTTTCTGGCTTCGGATCCCCCACAACCAAAGCATTGACTGTTACGTTCGTAAAAATATTGAGTTCGTAAACGCGCTTAGGAGGTGGGCCTATGTTGTTTTTGCCATCTCCCGACACGTCCACGGTCTTTTGCCAGCATTCCTTTTTTTCTTCGAGAAGTTCGCCTGCAAACAATAGTGCAGTGCTAAGCGCCGTCTTTAAGCCTGCACGCTTCTTGCGATACGACCGAATTCGATCAATAGCGGCGTCGATCGCGTTCTGACTGTCTAGTATTGTCCAAGGTTGAATCAAAAACTGATGATTTTGGGAACTCCATTCAAAGACAGCAAGGTGAACCGGGGTTTCAGGTTCCTTCAAAATAGTTGCCCGTACTTCGGCGTTGTTCAGTGCGTAGGAAAGACCATTCAATTGTTGCGCATATTCAACTTCGTCTACGGAGCCAGATACATCCAACGCAAGTACAAGCGCCAGTCGGCACGGTTCTGCTCGTACAAGCGCTGGCATCAGCAACGATGAATACAGTACCAGTATGGTTAGTCTACGCATGCCCGATCTTCGCAGGTTTTTGTTCAATAGCTAGTGGTTTGCATGGACCGGTTTTTTTTTTGGTCTTTTTGAAGCCTCTGGGTTTTGACGAAAGTAAACTCGTTTTGACGTCGAACCGCAGGTTGTGTTTGTCGCTGTCTGTTTGTGGCCGGGAGACACTTGTTGAGTTGGTGGATAACACCCACGACCTTTCGCAACAGGAAAAAATCGTTCTACAATTAAGTTGACCTGAAAAAGGAAGGGCTATGAAGCTTCTAGTATTGCAGCACGCGACCGTCGAACATCCAGGCGTTTTCCGCAATTTCCTTAGAGAGGACGGTCACAGTTATGATGTGGTCGAACTGGATCAGAAACAACAATTGCCTTCACTGGACGGATACGAAGGTCTGTGGGTGATGGGCGGTCCCATGGACGTTTGGCAGGAAGACGCTCATCCATGGCTGAAAGACGAAAAGGCTTTCATTCGCGAGGCTGTAGAAGTCAGAGGTCTGCCTTTTCTAGGCTTGTGTCTGGGGCATCAGTTATTGGCCGAAGCCTTGGGCGGAAGCGTGGGGCCATCTGAGACACCTGAGATCGGTGTTATGGACGTTCAGCTTACCGAGGAAGGAGCTTCTGGCGTTATACTGGATGGTTTGCCAGATCGCTTTCCATGTCTTCAATGGCATTCGGCAGAGGTTACGCAGATGCCTCCGGGGGCAACTTGCCTTGCAACTTCGCCAGACTGCGCCGTTCAAGCTATGAAATGGGGGACGCGTGCCTATTCTGCGCAATTCCACATCGAAGTAGAAAAAGACACGGTTTCCAATTGGGCCGAAATCCCCGAGTACCGGTCGGCATTGGATGACGCTTTGGGCGAAAACGCCACCGGGCGTCTTGCTGCCGATGTTTCTAAGCATATGCCGGAGTTCAATGCTATGGCAGAACGACTCTACATAAATTGGATGCAAACCTCCGCGCAGGCTCAGTAATCAGTCAAAGTGTTGTGCTCGACCTGGCTCGAAACGAAGGAAGACGAGCGTTCTGTTTTGGCCAGCCTTGTCTTTGATAGAAATAGCATAAACACCTTTTTCATGCGCCCATTCCCTTAGGTCGTAGCTGTCGGGGTGGTTCACCTGCTCATCTGGCTTCAAAAGACTGCCATTTCTGCATTTCGTCAGCGTGGTCCACATTGCCGAAGCCTGATCTTCTGCGGAAGGGCTCCTATAGGCGTGGCTCCAGTAACAGGAAACTCCGGTTGTCGAAAAAGACGATAAATAGGTTGCGCAAACTGCGCCTTCGGGTGCCGTACCCGAAGCGGTAAAGCGGTTCAACGCGTCGACTGTCTCGCATTCACTTGCCAGCGCAGAATCGGGTAGTACGCCAAATACTCCGGCACAGATTGCGCCGAGAGACCTTAGGTTTGGACTGGGCAAGCGCACTACGCTTCCGCTGCACGCATAAGCGACAATCGTGCAGTTTCTAGATGCTCTTTCATTTTGACAGCGGCGCGCTCGGGTTCACGTGAGCGCAATGCGTTGAGAACTTCGCGGTGCTGCGCATTGTATTGTTGGATAATCTCTTCTTCGAGTGTGAGATGACGCATGCGGGTCCACTCGTCCAAGGATCGCACTGTATTAATCTGACTAATCAACCAAATTAGAAGGTTGTTTCTCGTCGACGCGGCCAACCTGCGGTGAAAAGCCGTGTCTGCCTCGGCAAATAAAACAGGATCGGTCTGAGCCGCCTCCATTTGTGTGCAAAGCGCTTCCAGTGCCTCAAAGTCTTCTCGCCTACCGTGCAGAACGCTTAGGCGGCAGATATGTGGTTCCAAAGCAAAGCGGGCGTCGATCAGTTCCAATGGAGTAGCTTCTTCAACGGCCGGTGGAACAACATCCTGTTTTGCGGCCGTAACATACGTGCCGCTCCCGGCGCGGGTTTCCAACAACCCTTCCTTCTCGAGTTGGTAAAGCGCGTCGCGCAGCGTGTTTCGCGCGACCCCTAGCTTTTCCGCCAATACTCTCGACGGCGGCAACCGCTCGAATCGCTGAAATTCTCCTTCTTCGATCGCACGTCTCAGCTCTGTTGCAACGTCGGAGAAACTTCGTCTTCCCATTTGTGATCCATTTTTTAGTCCAATAATAAACCAATTTTGCAGTTTTTGCCCCAAAAGGCAATTATTGGTTCAAAAGTTGTTGATTTTGGTTTGCGGTGCGGCTCTTCTTCCTAGCGTGACCCAATGACGAGGAAACTCATGGCATTCCCTCAACATGCAGACTACGTGATCATCGGTGCAGGTATCCATGGCATATCTACGGCTTGGAAGCTGGCTGAAAGGTTGAAAGAACGTGGCGAAGAAATTGAGGGCCGCATTGTCGTTCTGGATAAAAGCGGTATCGCTGCAGGAGCTTCTGGGATTGCCTGCGGAGTAGTTCGCAACAACTATTTCCAGCCTGCAATGCGCAAGCTCATGGCCCATTCGGTTGATGTCTGGGAAAGTGATCCAGAAGGGCTATCGTACCACCCCGTCGGTTACATGCAAATATCTTCCGAAAGCATGCGCGAAGACGTGGGGTCGATTTATGCACAGCAGCAGGCGATCGGTTATGAAAGCGTCTTCATTGAAGGTGAAAACGCCTGCACGTCGTACATGCGTGGCTATTTTGGGGACTGGCAAGCCCAAAAAATAACATCCGTATTGCACGAAAAGCGTGGTGGTTTTTCTAATCAAACCAAGACAATGTACGCACTTGCGGAAAAGGTCGAAGCGCTTGGTGTCCGTATCATTACCGGGGTCGAGGTCGTCGGCTTCGAAGCCATGAACGGGTCTGGTGCGATTCAGGCCGTTGAAACGGACAAGGGCAAAATTTCATGTGAACGCGTCATCATCGGTGCTGGCCCCTGGGTCCGCAACTTCTGGTCAATGCTCGACTTGCCCGGCCAGATTACTGTTAAGGATCTGCAAGGTGAGGTGCACGAAGGCGTAGATATGTGGCGCTTTTGGCAACTTGAAGAAGGCGTGCTGAATATTGATCCGAACATCGGGCGGGCTGATGACGGTAGCCTTGCGCCAGTCATACATGTGGATACCGATGCGCCCCTGAAATCGACCGTCGATGGTTCCATTATCACACAAGAGATGTGGGGCATCTATTACAAGCCCGATTGGCATTTTGGAGGTATCCAGGGAGGGGCGAGCCCCTACAAAGTTGAAACCCCCGTAGACGAAGTGCAAATCGATCCTTACGGACCGTCTTCTCCGGAATTTGTTTCAAGCCATGAATTTGCTCATATGTGGGTGAGTGCACTCGCCCATTGTCAGGCACGCTATGAAGGTATGATGCCAAAGTACCACAAGGAAGCATCGGGAGGGATCGGCTGTTTCACGGCGGACAGTTTCCCGGTTTTCGATCATTTCCGAGAAAACGTCACAGTGATTGCAGACAGTAACCACGGTTGGAAAATGCTGGGTGTTGGTCACCTGATTGCGGACGAAGTGCTTGGGGAACGACAGGAACTTCTGGAGCCGTTCCGATTTGATCGGTTCGCCAAGGGTGAACTGCACCCTGTGTCCAACAGCCCTTATCCGTGGAGTTAACAGAAATACCAAGTTCGCATTGAAGAGCGCCGGAAGAGTGCTCCGTCAAGCCAGCAAGGAGATAGAAAGTGGCCACCGATCTTGAAAGATTTGTAGACGCGCCGGGACGCGATGAGAAAATCAAGCAGGTACGGGAAATGATCAATGCCAAAGGCATTGAGTATCTCTACCTTCAATTCGTGTCGGTCACTGGAAAGATCATGGGGAAAGGTATCCCAGCTGATCACTGGGAAACCGTTGCCAAGAAAGGGTTCCAGCTTGTCTACGGGGCGACGGTAAACCTCTTCACGGATCGTGCTGGCAACTATCTTGGATATGGTCCGGAAGCAGCTGAACTTGTAGGCATTCCTGAACCGGAAACGTTTATGCAACTGCCCTGGGCTCCTACGATCGGGCGTTTCTATTGCACATTGTTCCGGAACCGAGAGGAAAAAGAAAATCCGGGTGGTTATCTTACTTCAGATTGCCGCGGAAACCTGCGTCGGTTGCATGAAGAATTCACCAAAAAACATGGAACAAAGCTGCGGATCGGCACTGAGCCCGAAATGATGTGGCTGAAGTTTGACGAAGACGGCAAACCACGCGACGGGTTTTCAAAACCATACTGCTATCACATCGACCAGTTCGAGAGTCTAAGACCTGTTTCCATGCAGGTGATCCGATATGCTCGCCAGATGGGCTTGGATATGATCCAAGGCGACCATGAGGATGCGCCAGGCCAGCTTGAACTGAACTGGATGTTCGACGACGTGTTGCGCAACGCCGACAGGTTGACAACATACCGCCAAATCTGTGCGCAGGTGGCGCGCGAGAACGGAATCTTCGCCTGCTTTATGACGAAACCTTTCATGGGTGTTTCAGCCAGTGGCTGTCATCACAACATGAGTCTTTGGAGAGGCGGCGAAGACGAGTTCGTTCGCACCGGCAACGATCCGGACGATTTGCCAGGGATGAAAGAAAACTACATGTACGTGAAGGGTGGTGAGAACACGTTCATGCCCGACACCGATGATCCTCAGATGCCCGGAAAGGAAGGGTTGAAGGCCATCGGTGGGGTTGTCACCCATCTCCAGGCTTTGACGGCCATTGGGTGTTCCACTGTGAACTCCTATCGGCGCTTGTGGGATACAGGTTTTTGGGCTCCTGTATTTGCAGACTGGGGTTTTCAGAACCGAACGACTGGCCTTCGCGTTTCGGCGCCGGGACGTTTTGAGTATCGCTCAGTCGACTCGATGGTGAACCCATACATTATGGGTTCAACTCTATTGGCGGCCATGGATGACGGGCTGGATAACAATCTCGATCCTGGTGAGCCTGAAGAACGCAATATCTATGAGGCGATGGCCGAAGGTAAAGAAGTGAAGAAGCTTCCGATGTCCCTTGGCGAGGCTTTGGATCATCTGGATGCAAACGAGGTGGTCAAGCGTGGCATGCCGGGCGAGATGTACCGCCTTTACGAAGAGTACAAACGCGATGAGTTTGCACGCTTCATGTCCACCGTCACCGAATGGGATAACGAAATGTATATGGAGTGCCTGCCTTAACCGGAGGCTTTTGGGCGAGTCTCGCACGACGCCAGCCCAACCATCAAACCAGCTAGTTGAAGAATTTGCAGGAGGAGCGCAGGTCAAATGTGCGGAATTGTTGGACTAATTCATCTCAAAGGAGCGTCGAATGTCGGCGGTGAGATGACGGCAATGCTTCAGTCGCTTAAGCATCGTGGACCGGATTCAACCGGCTATGCAGTCTATCGCGAAGATGCAGAAGACTATGTGATGCGGGTCAAGATTGCGGAAGCAGAGGACATGGATCGCGGTCGCGGCATCCATGACGTTCTGGAAGAGCGTCTGGCTCAGGTCGACGCGATCCTTGAAGAGCATGGCGCGAACGTAAAGCACAAGGAACGCGTACGTCCTTATGCGCTGCGCTATGTTTTGACCCACGACGGAAATACAGGGGAGATGGCGGAACACATCGAGGAGATCAATGATGTTGAGATCCTCTCGCTTGGAAACGGTTTGGAGCTGATCAAGGATCTCGGCGATGCATCCGTTGTCGCCGAAGCCTATGGCCTGAGTGATTTTCGGGGCACGCATGGTATCGGCCACACTCGGATGGCAACAGAGTCCGACGTCGATATCAAATCCGCGCATCCCTATTGGGCCTTCCCGTACAACGACGTCTCGGTCGTTCATAACGGGCAAATTACAAACTACTGGATTATGCGTCGCGAGATGGAACGGAAAGGGCACCGTTTTATGTCGAACTGCGACAGCGAGTTGCTGGCAGTCTACACAGCGCACAACCTTGCCAACGGCGTAACGCTGGAGGAAAGCCTAAGGCGTTCGATTGATGAGATCGATGGTGTTTTCACCTATCTTGTTTGCACCAAGGATCAATTGGGCATGGCCAAGGACACAATGGCTGCCAAACCGCTGGTCCTTTACGAGAGCGACGACCTAATCGCCATGGCCTCCGAAGAGGTCGCGATCCGCGCGATCCTGCCTCATGAAATCGACACTACCGATCCCTACGACGAGGAGGTTCGCGTATGGCAAGCGTAAGCGATGCAAACCTGAAGGGAATGACCCAAGAGGAACGGGTCAAAGCTTTGGGCATGACAACTGATCAGCTAACAGGGCGGTCCATGTATATCGAATTCGACCCTGATGCGACCGAACGGTTTGCCTATCCCTGGGCACCTGACGTTGATTTCAACAAACGGACTGAGCTTGATTGCGACGAGATGACCGCGACGGAGGTCAATGCAAATATCCGGTCGCTGATGGAAGAAGGTTACGGTTCCATTGTGATCAAGAACCCGCGCGGCATGCACAGCCTTGGTGTTGGGATCCTGAATAAGCTCAACCTGATCGTCGAAGGTTCGACAGGGTACTTTGCGGTCGGCCTGATCGATGGGCCCAACGTGCGGATCAATGGACGCGTAGGCTGGTCCTGCGGCGAGAATATGATGTCCGGCACAGTGATTGTGGAAAAAAACGCTGGGTCCACATTTGGAGCAGCTATTCGTGGCGGTGATCTTGTGTGCCGAGGTTCTGTTGGATCACGTACTGGCATCGACATGAAGGGCGGGACGATCATCGTAGGCGGTGATACTGGTGCGCTTTCTGGTTTCATGATGCAGCGCGGCCGGATGGTTGTTTGCGGCAATGCCGGAAAGAACCTCGGTGACTCGATGTACGACGGCACGATCTACATCGGGGGCGATATTCAGTCCTTAGGCGTCGATGCGGTTGAGGCTGAACTGACCGACCTCGACAAGGCTTGGTTGACGAGAAAACTCACCCAGTACGGGATGATGCCAGACAACGGTGTCGATCACTTTACCAAAGTAGTCGCGGGCAAACAGCTCTGGAACTACGACAACCTCGAACCGAACGAGAAAAAGCTCATCCTCTAAGGGACGGCCTTGCTCGCCAAGGATGCCCGATAACCCTTTGAAAGGTATAAAACATGGCAGATGGAAACCCGCCAACCAAGAAAGTTCTCGATCGTGATGTGAACCGTATCGGAGACAGCTTCATTTTCCCGCCGCGGGTCATGGACGACATTCACATCAAGTCCGAACTTGGCCGTTACAGAATGCGAGGTTTCTCGCTGTTCAAAAAAATTCCGCATTGGGACGATCTGACTTTTCTTCCCGGCACACTGACGCGCTTTGTTATTGAGGGCTATCGCGAGAAATGCGAAACAAAAACGGTCATCGGACCGCGTGCGAAAAGGCCGTTGGAACTGGATATCCCAGTCTACATAACAGGCATGAGTTTTGGTGCCTTGTCTTATGAGGCGAAAACTGCACTGGCGCGTGGGGCGACGATGGCGGGGACCGCCACCTGTTCGGGCGAGGGTGGTATGATCCCTGACGAACGTCGGTATTCGTCGAAATGGTTCTATCAATGTATTCAGTCGCGCTATGGGTTTAATCCTCACCATCTGGTGCTTGCAGACGGTTGCGAGTTCTTCATCGGACAGGGATGTAAGGTTGGACTAGGTGGCCACCTTATGGGGCAGAAGGTGACTGACCAAGTTGCCGAAATGCGCTCGTTGCCCGCCGGTATCGACCAACGTTCGCCAGCTCGCCACCCAGATTGGTTAGGGCCGGACGACCTCGCGCTGAAAATCCAGGAAATACGCGAAGCGACAGACTGGCAAATTCCGATCCAACTGAAACTTGGCGCTGCCCGAGTCTATGACGATGTGCGAATGGCTGTAAAATGCGATCCGGACTCGATATACATTGACGGTATGGAAGGTGGCACCGGCGCGGGTCCACACCTTGCGACCGAAGATACCGGGGTTCCCGGTATGGCCGCAATCCGCCAGGCGCGCAAAGCGATTGATGATCTTGGAAAGCGGGGCGACATTACTTTGATCTACGCTGGCGGCATCCGCAACGGTGCGGATATCGCTAAGGCGATTGCTCTCGGCGCGGACGCAATCGCGATCGGGCATTCGGCGATGATGGCGCTCAATTGTAACAAGGACATCCCTGAGGCCAACTACCCCGAGGAAATCGGGGCGGAGCCAGGTTATTGCTATCACTGCCACACAGGCCGTTGCCCGGTTGGTGTAGCAACACAAGATCCCCTTCTGCGCCAACGCCTTGACCCTGATGAAGCGGCAGAGCGTGTCTACAACTTCCTGCATACTCTGACGATTGAGGCGCAGCTGTTTGCCCGCGCTTGCGGAAAAACGCATCTGCATTCGCTTGAGCCTGAAGATTTGGCGGCACTGACCATGGAAGCTTCAGCTATGGCCGGAGTCCCATTGGCTGGCACAAGCCACACCGTCGGCGTCGAAGACTATCATCACCTTTAAGGAGACCTGAGCTATGGCCGGAACACAGTATCGAGGGTCTGAAATCAAGGACGTCAACCAGTTCATCAATGATGCGGATGGACTTGAATCAGAGCGTGAGAAAGAAATTGGGCAGCATATTGGCTACCGATACGATGTGAATCTTGTGCCGGATTACAGCCGGCTCACGCCTTTCCTCAAGGACTACATAGAGTTCATGGGCTGGGACGACTTGAATTGGCTCGAAGACATTCACATGGGTTACGAGGAAGGTAAACCTGCGGTCTTTGACCGAAATATCAACGGATGGGTTCGGATACCGGACAGCATCGAACTTCCCGACAATCAGCAGGACCGTGACATGATTGCGCGAGAGCTATTGTTGAAGTTTCAAATGTCCGACCGTCACCCGTTGGTCATGCTTAGAAAGGCTTACAAAAAGTTCTAATTCATGCCGCGCCAGCTAAATATCGCCTGCCTCCAAACCCGGCCCATGCCGACCATGGAGAGTGCTTTGGCCGAGGCCTTGCCGATGGCCGAAGCAGCAGTTCGAGCGGGTGCTCAAATGCTATTCTTGCCCGAGTATTGCGGCGGGTTAGCATCAGATGGCAAACGTTTGTGCCCACCATCTCAGCCGGAATCGAAACACCTTGTACTGAGCAAACTGCGAGAATTTGCGGCCGAGCGGAAAGTTTGGGTGAACATTGGATCCATCGCTGTAGACGGACCGGACGGGAAGATCATCAATCGTGGCTATATGCTCGATCCTTTGGGCGAAATTCTGGGGTACTATGACAAGATACACCTGTTTGATGTAGATCTTGCTGAAGGCGCCACCTATCGCGAAAGCGACACCGTAGCGCCGGGGGATCGTGCCTGCATTTACGAGACCTCTTTGTGCAAAGTGGGTCACACGATTTGTTATGATCTCCGGTTTCCCGGGCTTTTCAGGGATCTTGCGCAGGGAGGCGCGGAAATACTGTGCTGCCCAGCGGCTTTCACCAAAATTACCGGAAAAGCGCATTGGCATGTTCTTAATCGAGCGCGCGCCATAGAAAACACGTCATTTGTTGTTTCCCCATGTGCTGTCGGTCCTGTTCCTGGTGGCGGTGCGAGCTATGGGCATTCACTTGTAATCAGTCCGTGGGGAGAGGTTCTGGCCGACGGCGGCGACATTCCCGGTGTCATCCACGCCCAACTGGATCTTGACCTTGTTCAAGCCACGGCAGCGCGCGTTCCCAGCTTACTTCATGACAGGTCATATCGAACAGAAGACCCAATCAAAAAGGACGTCGCATGAGTTCACTGGGTACCGTCCTGGGAGAAGGCTATTCTGCTTCGCCGCTGCGCCTTGCGTTTCTCAAGTGGCAGTGCCGAGTAAGGCAGATAGCGATGCGCGACAATCAAGGTCGCCCAGATGATGCGATTACACCGGCTCTTTATTTGCCAAAACAAGACGAACCGCTTGGGCACATCATCACTCTGCTGAACAAGGCTCCGGGTTATTCGGTCACGCCAGAAATGCTGCACATGGCGAAGAAGACGAATGATCCGGCTCAGCGTCGTGATCAGGCGATCCGGTTCTTTTCCGCGACTTACTACCAAAAAGCGGCAGAGTTCTCAGATATCCTGACAGCCACCTTTCCACCGGGTTCACAAGGGGCAGGCTCCATACGTGACGCAAACATGGTTCGCCTACGTTTCGAGGCGTACATGCAGGTGTTTGATCTGTCTTGCAAAGTCTGGCGACTGGCATCAAATAACCCACTGTATCAGGCGACTATGGCGCACAACCGGTTGTTCAATCCGGCCTTACCAGAAGACACCGAGGTTCTGGGCTTTGAGCCGGACTGGAACGCCAGTTCATCGGAACCAGAGGTGCGCTGATATGGTTCCGGGATACCTCATTGCACAGATACGCGTGACAGACGCTGAGACGTATCCTTCCTATGTCGCAATGGTTCAGGCGATCGTAGAAAAGTTCGGCGGTGAATTTCTTGTGCGTGGAGGCCGCAACGAAAGTCATGAGGGTAGCCCCCATGGCGATCGGCACGTCGTAATTAGATTTCCAAGTTATCAGGCTGCAAAGGACTGGTACCATTCCGCGGATTACGCCGAGGCCAAAGCACTTCGAATGTCCGCTTCCAGTAGCGTTCAAACCATAGTCGAGGGGGTAGAATGACCAAACGTATCTGTATTATCGGAGCAGGTCCGTCTGGGCTTGCACAACTACGTGCATTTCAGTCAGCCGCCGAAAAAGGCGCGGAAATCCCCGACATTGTCTGTTACGAAAAACAGGCAGATTGGGGTGGGCTCTGGCGATATACTTGGCGCACCGGACTGGATGAGCACAGCAACCCCTGCCATGGGTCAATGTACCGTTATCTTTGGTCGAATGGACCCAAGGAAGGGTTGGAGTTTGCGGATTACACCTTCGAAGAACACTTTGGAAAACCCATTGCGTCCTACCCACCGCGTGCTGTCCTGTTCGACTATATCGAAGGCCGGGTAAAAAAGGCGGATGTCCGAAAGTACATTAAATTCAACACCGTTGTGCGAGATGTGCGAACGGTTGAAGACGGGTTTGAAGTAACAGTTCGTGATGCCCTAAGTGATACTGAAGAGCGAAGGATCTTTGATCAGGTAGTGGTAGCATCAGGGCACTTTAGTTTCCCGAATGTACCGCATTATCCCGGTTTTGAGTCCTATAAAGGTCGCATCCTGCACGCACATGACTTTAGGGACGCGGTGGAGTTCAAGGACAAGGACATCCTAATCCTAGGAACATCCTATTCTGCTGAAGATATCGGCTCTCAGTGTTGGAAGTACGGATGCAAATCAGTAACGGTGGCACATCGGACAGCGCCCATGGGTTTCAATTGGCCGGATAATTGGGCGGAAGTTCCAGCGCTGGAGAGAGTGGACGGAAAAACCGCGTACTTCATTGACGGAACCTCTCGTGAAGTAGATGCGATTATTCTGTGCACTGGATACAAGCATCATTTCCCATTCCTGCCAGATGATTTGCGATTGAAAACGGCTAACCGACTGGCTGCAAACGACCTTTATAAAGGTGTCGTGTACACAGGAAATCCTGATCTCTTTTATTTGGGCATGCAAGACCAGTGGTATACATTCAACATGTTTGACGCGCAGGCTTGGTGGGTGCGGGACGTGATAATGGGCCGCATAGCATTGCCGGATGCCGCAACAATGGAGGCGGATTGGCAGAAACGACAGGCCGACGAAGACGCTCTTGAAGATGACTATGCCTGCATCGCGTATCAGGGCGCGTACACTGGCGAGCTCATCAATGAGACCGACTACCCTTCATTCGACATCGAAGCAGCAAACCAGGCTTTCTACGAATGGAAAAAGCACAAAAAGCAAGGAATTATGGAATTCCGGGATCATGGCTACACCAGCCCAATGACCGGCACAAAGGCGCCCCCACACCATACGGTCTGGAAGGATGCGCTGGACGACAGTCTTGAGGACTACCTGAAGACTTGAACAGGGCGAGTATACCCTCGCCCTGAACGGGCGTAGCGGCATCGCCGAAACAACTGGGAGAATGAAAATGAAAAGACTGACTTTATTGGCCTCTGCAAGTGCGGTTGCAATATCGGGTGCTGCAGCGCATGCAGCCGACAGCGAAGATCCGATCGTAATCCCGATCCACAATTGGTCCAGCCAAATTGTGATGTCGAATGTCGTTGGTCAGATGTTCGAAGAAATGGACCTGAACGTTGAGTACGTCACTACCGACAGTCAGGCTGTGTACGAGTCGGTCCGCCTGGGCGACGTCGCGTTAGAGCTTGAAGTCTGGGAAGGTGCATTCGGCGCTTCTTTCCGCGAGGCGCTTTCCAAAGGAGGACTGCATGACGCCGGTGACCATGACGCCGTAACGCGCGAAGACTGGTGGTATCCAATGTGGACCAAGGACGCTTGCCCCGGATTACCGGATTGGGAAGCTTTGAACGACTGCGCTGCAGTGTTTGCGACTGCTGAGACAGGCGACAAAGGACGTTACCTTGATGGCCCGGTCGATTGGTTGAAACACGGGCAGGAGCGGGTCGAGGCGCTGGGTATGGACTTTGTCGTTGTGAACGCGGGTTCTGCTGCGGCACTCTGGGCCGAAATCGGTGCTGCAGAGGCTGAAAAGAAACCCGTTGTTGTGTTCAATTGGACACCAAACTTTGCCGAGGCTGTCTGGCCAGGTGAATTCGTTGAGTTTCCTGCTTGGGAAGACGGCTGTGACACCGATCCTGCAGTAGGCCCAAACCCGGACGCCCTCTATGACTGCGGTAATCCGGCCACCGGCTATCTTAAAAAGGCGGCTTGGGATGGTATGAAAGACAAGTGGCCAACAGCGTATTGCGTGCTGACAAAGATATCTTTCACCAACCCTCAGATCGCTGAAATGGCGAAGTTGGTGGATACTGATGAGTTGGAACCTGATGAGGCCGCGGTCGAATGGCTTGTAGCAAACCGTGACGTTGTTGATCCGTGGGTTCAGGAATGTTCGGGCTGATATTTAGCTGATTTGACAAACACACCTGTCCCGCGAGACCATGGGGGGCAGGTGACCGGACGACAGGGGAATGGCATGGCACCGGTAATCTCGGCCAGAAATGTTTGGAAGCTTTTTGGGGCTCAACCAGAAAAGTACCTGCGATCAATGCCGGAGAGTCATGGTTTCGACGATATTAGAGCCGACGGATATATTGCTGGGGTCAAAGATGTTTCTGTAGATGTCGGTCAAGGTGAAATGCTTGTTATCATGGGGCTTTCCGGGTCCGGGAAGTCAACTCTGGTTCGTTGTTTCTCCAGGTTGCACGACATTACTGGCGGCACCATCGAGGTCGAAGGTCAGGACATTATGTCATTGGCGGAAAAAGACCTGATTGAATTGCGCCGGTCCAAAATGGGAATGGTGTTTCAGTCCTTTGGCCTGTTGCCGCATCGAACGGTTCTGGAAAATGTTGCGTTTCCATTGGAGATGCGTGGGCAAGACAAACACACGCGGCGCGAACGTGCCTTGGAAGTCGTGCGCTTGGTCGGCCTTGAAGGGCGCGAAGATTATTTCCCGCGCGAACTGTCGGGTGGGCAGCAACAGCGTGTTGGTATTGCTAGATCTCTGGCAATTGAGCCGGACATCTGGTTTTTGGATGAACCTTTCTCGGCACTCGATCCTCTGATCCGCCGAGAAATGCAGGACGAGTTTCTGCGTTTGCAGGAGATGCTGGGTAAGACGATCGTTTTCATTACCCACGATTTCGACGAAGCGCTTCGGTTGGCGGACCGGATCGCAATTATGAAAGACGGCGCGATCGAACAATGTGATACGCCAGACGCGATCGTTATGAACCCCGCAACCGAATATGTCCGGAAATTCACTGAGGATATCGACAAAGCGCGTGTTGTTCATGCCCGCGGCTTGTCGCGACCGATAAATGGTCATGCACTGGAAGGCGAACCGGTTGATTCGAAGGCCACAATTCAGGATCTGGCGCGACAATTGGTTAACGAAACCCGCGAAGAGATTCCGGTGGCGGACAATTCTGGAAAAGTTGTTGGCGTAATGCAGCGCTCAGAAGCACTCGATCTTTTGTTGGGGGCTGGTTGATGGCCGTCACGCACGCCTCCGAAGTCGGCGCAAGCGCCTACGATGGTGGCCGTCGAGATCCGGTTTTGTTGGCATTGATTGGTACTGCACTGGTTTTTATCATGGCGCATGCATTCGGCGTGCTGCCACCTTGGTTACAGCGGATTCCAGAGGCGATGATCCCGCCAACTGCAGAGGCACTGGACGCTGTTTTCGCCTTTGTTCAGAATGATTTGGGCCTTATCTATGTGACCAGATTCATCGCGGAGGGACCACTTGAGTTCCTTTTGGATGCAACTGCAAACCTGCTTTATGGAAAACGCCGCTGGCCCATGCTGGGGCCGATCCCATGGACGGCAATTGCAGCTGCGGCGGCGGTACTTGGCTACTACCTCGGCGGCTGGAGGCTTGCCGCTTTGGCGGGGGGGACGTTTGTGTGGACTGCGCTCATCGGCCAATGGGACATTGCAATGCAGACCATGTCTGTATTGGTCGTCGCGGCTCCGATCGCATTTTTGCTTGGGCTTTTGTTGGGTATTGCTGCTTGGAAGTACGGTTGGGTGGATACCGCGATCAAGCCGATCCTGAGCGTGCTTCAGACACTTCCGTTTTTTACCTATCTGTTGCCAGCGGTGATCTTCTTTAAAGTTGGTCCAACAGCAGGGGCGGTTGCCACCATCATCTATGCTATCCCACCTATGATATTGATGACCACGTTGGGCCTGAAAAAAGTCAGTTCAGAAGTTGTCGAGGCGGGTAAGATGTCTGGCTGCACGCGATGGCAGATGTTAACGCGTGTTTATTTGCCTGCGGCACGCACCGAGATATTGGTCGGTGTGAACCAAGTTATCATGCTGTGTCTCGCAATGGTTGTACTGACGGCCTTTATTGGAATGCCAGGCCTTGGAGCAAAATTGCTGGCCATGATGGGCAGCTTTAAACTCGGCCGTTCTTTTGAGATCGGTGTGACCATCGTTTTGTTTGCAATAATGCTCGATCGATTGTCAAAGGCGTGGGTTGTCAAACAACCGGAGCACTTTGAGAAAGGTACCCCTTGGTGGAAGCAACATGCTTATTTCTTGGTCGGTCTAGCCGTCTTTTCCGTGTTCTGTATTATCGCGCAATTCGTTGATGTCTTTGCCGAAATCGGCCGACGTCAATCATTCTCTAAAGGAAAAGAGATTGACGCTTTAATTAAGGGTTTTTTGGCAATAGATGCCGTGAATGCCGTGACTGAATGGTTGCGCTGGTTCTTAAATGTCAAAGTTCTGATACCATTCCGAAACTCGCTGCTTTGGATTCCAACGCCCGCGTTCATTTTGCTGATTACTGCGCTGGCGTATTGGCTTGGTGGCAAGCGGCCCGCTATTTATGGGTTCGTTTTCTTTACACTTGTCGCGCTTTCGGGCTGGTGGGACCGTTCCGTTATCACGCTCTATACGGTGATCTCTGCCGTCATAATTTCAATGTTGATCGGCATCCCCCTGGGTATATTTGCTGCGCGGTCCGCAAAGTGGTCAAACCGTATCTTGCTGGCTTGTGATACTGCGCAGACATTCCCCAGTTTCATATACCTTATCCCAGCTATTATGCTGTTCGGCGTTAATGACGTTGCGGTTGTGTTTGCGATCGTAATCTTCACTACTGTTCCGCTAACGCGATACACGATTGAAGGGTTGCGCACAGTTCCGCGGGAAATAACCGAAGCGGCTGATATGTCCGGCGCGACACGTCGGCAGAAGCTATGGACGGTTCAGTTGCCAATGGCCCTGCCGACTATGGCAGTAGGATTTAATCAGGCAATAATGTTCGCCTTCTTCATGGTGATCATTGCCGCCTTCATTGGGACCCAGGACCTAGGTCAGGAATTGCAGCGGACGCTGGCAGGCACTGAGCTTGGTAAGAACATCGTACTGGGGATGAACGTTGCGTTTATGGCACTGACATTTGATCTGGCTGTCATGGCGTGGGCCGAGAGGCGCAAAAAAGTACTGGGGCTCGGGTGATGATATGAACAAGCCAGAGTTTATCGAGCATCCTTGGGAAAGACGTGGGATTGTCTCACCGGGTCTCCCGATATTGCCACATGGTGTTGAGCGACATCCTGTTCCAGGAGGCGGATCACGAGCGGTTCCGGTCTTTCGCGGCGACGAGATTAGCATCGTCGACAAAGAAGGTCTCCAGCAAGGAGAACTGGTGTTTTTTGCACCCGACCGAACTTCGGATGCGGCGATGCTTGGGGCCATCGGCAAGGGACGGCCCACCTCAACGATTGAAACGCTGGCAAATGGTTCACGCTCCGGTGCAAATGTGCTCAAAGCGCTGGCAGCATCAGGGTTCAACATTGAAACTGGGGATGCGGTAAGTGTTTTTTCCGAAGGATCAAAGCCCGGGGATACGACAAGCTTTACCGCGGAATGCGATGGTTTATTGATCTGCGCAGCTCCGGGCAAGCCGATGAGCCCAGAGGCCCAGAACGCAACGACCGAACTTGTCTTGTACATCCGCCGAGCCGACCCAAAACAGGCCAAAGAAACGGTCGGACCACCCGATCCGCTGGCCGATCCCTTGCAGGACCTTAACATCCAACCAGGGCACGCGTCGGCCTACGAAGTCAAAAAAGGTGAGTACATCCAAATTTTGGACGTGAAGGGCAGGGAATGTTCTGACTTTCAGGCCTTTTCGTTGCGTGCGCTCGACAACGGCCTTGAGCGCGAGATAGACCCGACCACAACCCGTAGCTTAATGGGAAGCCTCTACCCCAACCCGGGAATTTTCTCGAAATACTGGTCCGTTGATCAGGAGCCGCTGGTTGAGATCGTACAGGACACCTGCGGACGTCACGACACGTTTGGTCTCGCTTGTACCGCTCGCTACTATGAGGATCTCGGCTACCCAGGGCATATCAATTGCTCGGACAACATGAACGCGGATCTGGCCAGATTCAACATTCGGCCGCGCGGAGGCTGGCCAGCGATCAATTTCTTCTTCAACACGATGCTCGACGATACAAACGCGATAGGGATGGACGATCCCTGGTCGCGGCCCGGCGATTTTGTGTTGCTCAGAGCATTGTCTGATCTGGTTTGCGTAAGCACCGCGTGCCCATGCGATGTCGATCCGGCAAATGGATGGAACCCGACGGATATCCAGGTCCGCACATACAGAGCCACCGAGGATTTCAAGAGATCCGTTGGCTATAGAAAATCTGCGGAGGCGGATGTGGAAGAGACAAAGAAAACCGCGTTCCATGAGTGCTTTGCACGCCACACCGCAGACTTCGTAGAATATAATGGTTACTGGCTTGCAAACACGATCCCCAAGCTTGGAAGCATTGCAGAGTATTGGGCAGTGCGTGAAAAAGCAGCTGTCATGGATCTGTCGCCACTGCGGAAATACGAAGTGACGGGGCCAGACGCAGAAGAGCTGATGCAGGCCTGCGTTACGCGGAACGTCAAGAAAATTAGTGTCGGGCAGGTCAGTTACACCGCCATGTGCTACAAGCACGGCGGGATGATTGACGATGGAACGATCTATCGTTTGGGGGACAACAATTTCCGTTGGATAGGGGGCAACGACACAAGTGGGTTGTGGCTCAAGGAACAGGCCGCCAAGCGGGGTCTGAACGCCTGGGTGCGGCCATCAACAGATCAGCTTCACAACATTGCTGTGCAGGGGCGCCATTCCCGGGACATACTTACGAAAGTCTTTTGGACGCCGCCAACCCAACCATCCGTAGAGGAACTGCCCTGGTTCCGCATGACAATCGCACGCATTGGCGACTACTCCGGAACTGCGGTTGTGATTTCCAGAACCGGTTATTCAGGTGAGTTGGGCTACGAAATTTTCTGCCATCCAAAGGATGCGGTCGAGGTGTTCGACGCTGTCTGGGAAGCCGGTCGGGAATATGATCTCGCGCCGTTGGGCCTGGCTGCGCTGGACATGATGCGGATCGAAGCAGGACTCATTTTCGCAGGAAGCGAATTTGACGACACGACTGACCCGTTTGAAGCCGGTATCGGCTTTACAGTGCCACTGAAGTCAAAGGAAGATGACTTTATTGGTCGCGCTGCATTGGAAGAGCGCAAAGCGCATCCGCACCGAAAACTTGTCGGATTTGAGATCGAAGGAGGGACGGTGCCCTCGCCCGGCGATTGCGTTCGGATTGGCAAGGCGCAAGTCGGCGAAATCACCTCTGCCGTTAAGTCGCCGGTACTTGGAAAGGTGATCGCACTTGGCCGAGTTGCAACTGCACATTCCGAGATCGGAACCGAAATCCAAATCGGCCAGCTTGACGGCCAGCAAAAGCGATTGAAGGCTCGTGTTGTAACGTTCCCTCATTTCGACCCCGAAAAAGAGCGGGTGAAAGGTAACTACGGTTGAACCTGTTCACACAGGATGCTGTTCCGGGGCGTCCTTATTGGTGGGATGGTGTGGCGTGGCCCTCTCCTGAAGGCAGGCTACCAAAGAAAACGGATGTTCTTGTAATTGGTGCCGGATACACTGGATTGTCTGCGGCCATTGCGGCGCATGATGCAGGCGCCCGGGTTTTGGTCATAGACAGCGGTCAGCCAGGACAGGGTGCTTCGACCCGAAACGGAGGTATGCTAGGAGCCCACCCGCGTGTCGGCTGGGACACGTTGGCAAAACGCTATGGCCCGCTGGTCGCTGACGCTCTGTTCTCGGAGGCTTCAGATGCGCTGAGGTGGGTCAAAGACCTGTTAAATAAAGAGCAAATTAGTTGTGACTACGAAGAATGCGGGCGCATTCAATTGGCCTACACTTCGGGCCAGTTCGCGGCGCAACAAAGGTTGGCTAAGCAGGTTTCGGAAAAAGGCGGTGGGCCGTGTATGATTCTGAGCCGCGATGAGTTGCCGAGCAATATAGTGACGCCGCTCTATAAGGGAGCGATCCTGTTCCCAACACACGGCGCGTTGCATCCTGCGAAGTATCTGCTCGGTTTGTTGAGTGCTGCATCCCGCCGGGGCGTTCCTGTCCTTTCGAATTGCCCGGCGGTAGATATTCAAAAGGCAGGAGCAACTTGGCGGGTTTCAACACCGCAAGGGAGCATCTCCGTCGACAAAATTATCCTCGCAACCAATGGCTATACAGGTTGGCAGTTCAAATGGTTCAACCGTCGTGTCTTTCCAGTGCCGAGTTTTATCATAGCAACAGAAGCGTTGGCGCCTGAGATAATACAGGCGCTAGCACCCGGTCGCCGCATGATGGTAGAAACAAGAAGACACCACTGCTACTTCCGGGTGTCATCTGACGGATCCCGTTTTTTGTTTGGTGGTCGCGCAGCATTGGTGGATATCGACCTTTCTACGGCCGCGCGCCGTCTGCACAGGAAAATGATTGAGATATGGCCTAAACTACGGGGAGTTCGATTATCCCATGTCTGGACCGGCAACACGGGTTTTTCCTTTGGCCAGTTACCACATGTCGGCGAGCGAAACGGTATTCATTATGCTATGGGATACTCCGGCGGCGGAACTGTTTTGGCCCCATGGCTGGGTCGCAAGGCAGCCCTACGCGCCGTGGGCGCGCTAGACGGTGAAACAGCATTTTCACAAACGAGTCTTTCTTCGCGTTGGTTCCATCGTGGTGGTCCGCCTCATTTCTTGCGTCCAGTTGATCTGTGGTACCGTCACTGGGTAGATCGAAGTGAGGACAGAAACGCATACCGCTAATTCGCCCAGGTGGGTAAGACGGACATCCGTAGCGGGCTGGTGTTGCCGCTGTCAGGCAAAAAAACCGGTTCTTCCGCAAGTTCAATAGTTTCCCAGTGACGCAACCAGACGTTCAGCGCCGCCATCATGTCTGTTCTTGCGACCAAGTGTCCAAGACAGTGGTGCGCGCCCCCTCCAAAACCAAAATGCGACTTTCGACGGACGCGAACATCGAATTGGCCATTGTGACCAGTTCTCGGGTCAGTCGCAGAAGCATGTACTAAAATGTGAACGGTTTCACCCGAACGAATTGAGACATCACCAATAGTGACATCCTCCAAGGCTTCGCGGGTCGCCCAAGTCGTTGTAGGGCGCATCCTGATTATCTCGTCGATTGCGTCTGAAACCGCTTTCGGATTGTTCCGTAGCCAGGCCCACTGCTCTGGATACAGCGAGAACAGATGCGCTGCGAATGCCAATTGGGCGCGGGTAGTATCCACACCGCCAAAGATGGAAATTACGGTCAGATCAACTAATGCCTGACGATCTTCGTATTCTTCTGACATCAGGCGAGCTACAAAACTGTCGCGCGGGGGTGCATCGATTAATCTGATTGCCTGTTCCGTTAACCGATCTACCGATGCGTTAACCTCAGTTTGGTAGCGGACTGCTTCAGGGCCCATCGCAAGCCCAAGACACGTTGCATCTGCCGCAAGTCGTTCAGACATATGCATCGGTAGTCCCAGAAGCGCCGTAATAGCCTGTCCCGCGAACGGCTCGGTGAAGCGATCAATTATTTCAAAAGGACCTGATCCCCGTAGGGATTCACATAGTGTTTCAGCGATTTTGGTGAATGTGGGCTCCAGTGCGAGGATATGTTCCTTTGCAAGAGCATTCTGGGCGATTTTCCGTAACGCGGCGTGGTCTTCACCCTCCAGCGAGATGATACTGCGTTTCCAGAACTCTGCAAAACTGCCTTCAAGCCCAACCGTTTCTGGCCAAGCGTGGCTGCCTTGACGGAACCTACGGTCTCGCAAAATCATACCGGCTTCGCGGTGCCGAAGAACTGCATAGCCGAACGGCGTTTCAGCGCACCAGGATGCTTCACGCGCGGTATGTACTTCCGGAGATCTTGTGGAAAACCCCGGCTTCTTGACGTCAAGAAAGGGAAGAGTTCGATCCATTGATTCCCAATCAGAAAGGGCCGCACACTTCGTGCGGCCCTCCGTTTAGCAAGGTTGCGTTTATTCCTTTAGTCTTTTGTAAGCATCGTGTTCGTGCTTTTGCCCGCTCCACAAGGCAAACAAGCAAATTAGAACCGCAAGTACGAACCAGAGCATCGGTGTGGAACCTCCAGCACCCATAAAGATCGGACCGCTCATTTCATCCACGTTTGCTAGGCTAAATCCCATTACTTCGTCTCCCTATTGTAAACATTACTCGGCAGGGTTGGCCGAAGGTGTAATACCTTCGGGGTACGCCTGCATTGGCACTTTCGTTAGGTCGAGGCCCGCTATCTCGGCTTCCTCAGTGACGCGCAGCATCCCCATTTTGTTGAGTACCCAACTGATGACGTACCCGGGCACGAAACCCACGAGGAAAAAGACCACGGCGCCGACTATTTGGCCAAGCAGCGAAACGGTCGCGACGTCGTCTCCTTGAATTGCAGGCAGTCCTGCACCCCAGATGCCAAACATGATGAGACCGAACAGGCCAATGGTGCCGTGAACGGTCACCGCTCCGACAGCGTCGTCGATGCCCCGGTTCTCAAGCCATGTATAGCAAGGCTTAAGCAGAGCACCGCCAGCAAAGCCCATCACAAACGCCAGTGATGGGTCATATACGTCTAAGCCTGAGGCGGTTGCGATGATGCCTGCGAGGGCGCCTGACATCATGAAGAACGGGTCCCTAGCGATTGCCCATGCACCAATGATTCCGCCTGACATGCCCATCAAAATGTTGAAAGCCAGCGAGCTCAGTGTCATCGGCGTGCCATAGATGGTAGTGGCTTTATCAGCATACCAACTCCAGGCCTCGCCTGGAACGATTACGCAGGCCATCAAGAATCCCCAGAAGCCAACGATGATCAGCATCAGGCCAGTAACTGTGAACGGCATGTTGTGACCGCCGATATGGTTGGCCGTTCCATCCTTATTGAATTTGCCAATTCTCGGACCGAGGTTGATGAGCACACCAAGAGCAAAGAAACCTGCCACTGCGTGAACCAACCCTGCCGCGCCAAAGTCGTGTACACCCCATTGGGTGACCAACCAACCGTCTGCGTGCCAGCCCCAAGCCGCAGCGACAACCCACGCGAAAGAGCCCAGGACGACTGCAAGGATTACAAATCCCACGACTTGGATCCGTTCGATAACCGCGCCCGAGAAAATCGATGCTGTGGTTGCCGCGAACAAAGCGAATGCGCCCCAGAACACACCGGTTGACTGATCGTCTAGGTTGGGGCCAGCACTATCGGACCATGGCCAAGCGAACGACGCGTATGTGGCGCCTGAGATCCCCATGGCACCTTCGGAGAAAGTGATCCCGGTTGGGAAGCCCCAGTAGACCCACCACCCGAAGAAGTAGAAGGTGGGCATCATGAACGCAAAGGCGAGAATGTTTTTTATTCCCGAAGCAAGCACGTTCTTTTGGCGCGATGCGCCCATCTCATATGCCAAAAACCCTGCATGGATGATGACCATCAATGGTATCGTGAGGTAATAGTAGGTTTCTGCAAACATCGTGTTCGTTACAGAAGTCGATGCTTCCAGTTCCGCGACCTTGGCCGCCAGTTCTGCTAGTTGCTCTTCCATGTTCCCAACCTTGCTTGGTTTCCGACCGTGCTTGTTCACCGCAGACAAGTTTCAAGAGTCTGCGACAAAATGCTACACTAAACCAATTCGAAACCAGAAGTAAAAAAATTGATCCAAAACTAAACCAAATAACAGCGGGCAGAATGACGCTTGGGAACAGGTGACTGTAAATTCTATGTCTATTGTGAATCCTTGTGGCGTTGTGAATTCAAGTCTTGCTAACCCGATTGGGTTCATCTCCAAGCTACAACGTTCCCGAATTTTGTGATTTTTCAATCCGCGCTAGCAGTCAATTTTTCGGCACAAATTGGACATACCCGATGCCGTTCCTTCAGGCTAAATTGACTTCATGTTTTGAGTGCAACGTTGTCATTTGGAAGAACTCAGATAAAACGATTGCGCGAACTAAAACTGTGTCTTTGGGTCGGCGATGGAAGAAATACTTCTTAGAATCAGCGCGTTAGAAAGAAAGCGGCTGGAAGGTGAACGGATATTTCAGAGCATCCGAAAGTCTTTGGCTCTTGAAAAGCTAGACATCTCAGTTGTGCGTGCCTCACCGAAGCCCGGAGAAATTAACGAAAAAATTCACTACGCAACGGATATTGGGGCTCCCACGATACCTGATGTAGAGGAGCAGGTCGCTGAATTATTGGTTCAATTAACTGCAATGGTTTCTGATTGCATTGACATCCTGCTGGATTCTCGAGGGATTTCCAGCGCGAAAGGAGACAGCGAGTTTCGAGAATTGAAACCAAGAAGTCTTGAGCTTTTGATGGCGCTCATAAACGACAGCACATGTGAGGAAAACAAAAAACTATCGGCAAATTCGGCATACCAGAAAGTGAAGGAAAGCGAGATTGCGCTGGAACAAAACCGGCCACCTGCCCTAAGAATTTTGCCCATTGTCTTGGCGATTGAGGAAGTTGAGGTCGTAGTCTACGAAAACGCGCGGCTTTTGAGAAAGAGAGTCTCTGTGGTTGTGGAAAACGGGATTCTTAAATTCGGAAGTCTGGAGGTATCCAGCGTGGAGAATGTTGGTGGGGGGGCTTTGTATCGGTTTTCACTTGAAATAGGTTCAAAAAGACTGCCGGGAGACTTTCTCACGCTCATTGAAGGCGCTTTTGAGCTTGTTGATATCTCAACAGTTGCAGCCCGATATGAACTAGGATTCGAACTCGATGGTACACGTTACCGCTTTGGAGTCGTAGACGTTCATTAGGTTTTGTCAGAAGAACTTTGCTTGAGGCGGGCAGGGGTGTTGCGTAGCTTTTGCCCATGAACAGACCTGCCTCTTTCAAATACTTTAAAACCAGCCCCGAGATCATCCGCCTTGCGGTGATGCTGTACATCCGTTTCCCTCTCTCGCTTCGAAATGTGGAAGATCTGCTGCACGAGCGAGGCATCGATGTGAGTCACGAAACCGTTCGATATTGGTGGAACAGGTTTGGCCCGATGTTTGCTTCTGAAATGAGGCGGAAGCGGGTTCAGCAATTGAGAGCATACTCCAAATGGAAGTGGCATGTGGACGAGGTTTTCGTGAAGGTGAATGGCAAACGGCATTATCTTTGGCGGGCTGTTGATCACGAAGGCGAGGTGCTGGAAGCCGTTGTCACCAAACGCCGAAACAAAGCTGCAGCACTGAAATTTCTCAGGAAATTGATGAAGCGACACGGCAAAGCGGAAACCGTCGTCACGGATCGCTTCGCATCGTATCGGGCCGCTTTCAGAGAGCTTGGTACTGCCAAAAAACAGCAGACGGGCAGGTGGCTCAACAACCGAGTTGAGAATTCACACCTTCCTTTCCGACGACGCGAACGCGCGATGCAACGGTTTAGGCGCATGCGAAGTTTGCAGAAATTCGCCGCCGTCCATTCCTCCGTCTACAACCACTTCAACCAGGAAAGATCGCTCGCCAGCAGAGATACCTTCAAGTTGACACGCACCGCCGCTCTCGCCGAGTGGCGTCAACTTTGTTCCGGATAGGTTCACGCTATCCGCGGGAAACTGAGACTGGTTCGAATTCGTCTGACAGCACCATGCGGATGGCTGCAAAGTCCGCATCTCGGAAGTCACCTTGCTTGGAATTGAAGGTCTGCTTTGGGCTGCGACCAGCCAACCATGCTTGCCGCAAAGAATGTCCGCATCGAGCCCAAAGCGGCAAACGCGGCGCATTGCACCAATGTCCGCCGTCGCGGTGACAAGGGATATCAGCTGCAGCCGTTGGCTGATTGGGACATGGCTCAAACGTGCTTCGAATGCAACCGTTCGGCGGTGCATTGCAGCTTTATTGCGAAAGCATTCAAAATCAGTGCAATTCTGCTCCGAAGGAACATAGTTGTTTGTTTGCGCTTGTGCTGGCGTGCCGTTTTGGCTTCAAGCACCAGGGTGCGTCGACGGTTGGCAAGGTATGCATCCTGAGCAACCTCAAAGCGGTTTCTGGGGGGAGTTTGCTGGCGTATCTCAGAAAGATAAGTGTTCAGATCGAATACCATAGCGTGCTCTTGTGTTTGAATTATCGGTTCTACTTACATCCTCCTGTCTTTCAAAAATTTTCGTAATCCACTAAAAATGCAATGGACTGTTTCATAATTCAAAACGGTTAGTGAAATGAACAAGCTCGATGCGATCAAGGTTAGCCGTGAAGTGGCACGGCAAGGTGGCTTTGCGGCCGCAGGACGACGCTTAAACATTTCCACCCCTAGTGTAAGTCGTCTTGTTTCTGAACTGGAAGATTACCTAGGCGTGCGACTGTTTCTACGCTCAACGCGCCAGATTAGCCTGACCGAAGAGGGCGATGAATTCTTAAATCGCGCCTGTAATCTGGTTGACGAGCTCGACGCCATCAGCGCTGAAATCAAAGATCGTCGTTCGGCCCCACGCGGACACCTAGTCGTTAGTAGCGTCGTCGCCTTCGGACAGGAAATGATTGCTCCCGCCATTCCGGGATTTCTGGCCAAGTACCCTGATGTGACAATCGACCTGCGTCTCGAAAACCGTCACACCGACCTAATCCAGGAGAATGTTGACCTCGCAATAAGGGTCGGAGGTAGCGAGGGACTGAAAATCTCGGAGTTGAAGTCGCGGTTACTATTCTCACAAAAGTTAATTTTTGTCGCGATGCCTGAGTTTGTCGAACGGTATGGCGCACCAGAGGATTTGGAGGATATAGCGGACCGTCCCACCGTGAAGCAGATGACTGGCAACTGGGGCGTGGTAAATCGGTTGAGCAGCGGCGGCAAGCTTGTCGAATTTAGGATGCCGGATACATTTGTGGTGAACTCGCCAAATGCAGCGATAAATGCCGTGAAATCAGGGCACGTCATGGGATTGATCGGTGACTATCTCGTGCAAGACATGCTGGCGCAAGGTCAACTCCTAAGGCTTTTGCCAAGCTATAAGACAGAAGAGCAACCTGTGTTTGCGGTTTTTGTGCACCGCAATTACATGCCCGCAAAACTCAGGGCCTTTATAGACCATTTGGTCGAAGTGCTATATGACCCACAGTCACCGTCAGCCAAGGTGGGTGGTTAGTCAAAAGCTGACACTGAGCATCAGCTTTCACAGGGCTGCTTAATCCTGCATGGCGGACTTTAGCGTTTTGCAAAGTTGGGTCTGCTGTCCGCCACTTAGCGGACATGCCCGGCAACAATGCCGTCGTTGCCATCAACCAGAACCGGGTTTGTGAACCCGAACTTTCGGATCAACGCTGCGATCTGGTCGATCTGATTCTTAGAATGCGTTCGGGCGCTGCTTTTTTCATTGAGCCAGAGACTTTAACACAAGCTTAGCTTCAAGCGTTTGACTTTAAATACAAATGGGCTCTAGGACAATTTCTCGCGGGCGGATCCGATGCCAAGGATCAGGTCGGCGCATCTCTCGCCCAGCATCATGGCAGGTGCGTTTGTGTTGCCTGCGTTTATATCGGGCACGGCGGACATGTCGCACACCCGCAAGCTCTCGATCCCGCGTACGCGCATCCTGGCGTCCAGAACGGCCCTTTCGTCGCCGTCCCCGCCCATTTTGGCTGTGCCCGCCGGGTGATAGTTGGTTTTCATGAATCGCTTGCAATGTGCTCGTAGCGTCTGGTCGTCGTCCGCTGTAGGAATGACGATTTCGCGAACCCTTTGAGCAAGCGGGCCCGAAGTGAATGCCCGGCGAAAGAACCGCTGCCCCCGGATCATCTCCTGCATGTCGTCTTCATGCTTCAGAAGGTTGGGCGAGGCCACCGACAATAGCGGTTGCCAGAAACGGCGGGATGTCGAAGGTTTTGGATGTTGCGGCGAAACAGGCCCAGCAACAGGCGCCGATCAAAAACAGTACGTGACCGGCGAAAATGTTCGGGCCCGCGAATGGCCTACCTGCAAGGACGAATACAGACAATGTGGCAATCAAGATCAGCAAATAGCCGATGATCTGACGCCGTTGAACGGGTGCACCAAAGAAAACAGCGCAGATTGCAGCGGCCAATAGAGGCATCAGGCCGGGAACCAATGCGCCAGCATGAGCAACCGGCGCTTTGCCCAGTCCCAGCCCGACGCTTAGGGTGAACGGGGCACCATACGCGGACAGAAGCAGGCAGCGTGTGACTCCAAGCCGGGCGACCTCATGCCGGCGGGCCCACAAGACGGGGGCAAGCAGAATGGCAGGAAAAAACGCACGCAGCCCGGCAAGGTCAACGACAGACAAGCTTGTCGTGCGCCCCGATGAGGTCAGGACCAGCCAGCCGGCCCAGATCACAACGGCCAGGGCCATCCAGAGGTACCCTTTCAGCATGTCAGTTTGAGTAAGGTTCGGGTTCATAACCGGTTCCGCCAATTGAGTGTGAAAGCTGAAAAACCCTCTGGCGTCAGCCCTGCACCAGCCGGTCGATAGGCCAGCCTGCCTTGGCGCAGGTAGGAACGCTTGGGGTGTCTCTAAGACGTTTCCTCTGAACCGGTGCGCCATCAGGCGCACCGACAGTTTTGGTTTTAGGTATCGAAGAGGGTTCAGCGCGTCTTGGCGCGGATATAGCGGACCGAACGGCCTTTCATACCCCAGTTTTCAAGCGGGACTTCGTCAATCACCACAAAGGTCGTTGTGGGATTTTTGTTCAAAACCCTCTGAAGCAGATCGGTGACACCCGAGATAAGCAGCGCCTTTTCTTCTGCAGACGGGCCTTTACCTTCGGGGCCGCCTTCCTGTGTTACCTTGATGTTTACGTAAGGCATCGGATTACTCCTTTCGCTCGACAAACGAGAAGACCTTAGTCAGAACGCGCCAGCCGTCGCCTGTATTAATCAGTGTCAGAAGATCCTGGTAGTTGCGCCCCATCATGGTCATTCGAGCCTCGACAATACCGATGCGATCGCCTTTGAGCGCGACCCGTTCGATCACCTCTTGTCGGGGGTCGCCGCGCGAGGCGGGCGGGGTGCGCCCGTCGATCCTGTGCATATAGGCCTCCAACCCCATGAATTCGTAGGTGCCCGAGGTGCCGTTCACATAAGCAAGGTCTTTGTGGAAAACGGTCCTCAGCACGTTGCTGTCAGAGTGATAGAGACCGTCAAAGTAACGCTTCATCAGCTCTTGGATTTCGGGATGTTTCGACTGTACCATCATACTAGCCCTTCCGCGGCAAACGCCGATTTTACAGCCGGACGTTCGGCAATCCGCGCGACATAGGCTGCAAGATGCGGCCAGCCCGACAGGTCAATGGATTTGAAGTTCGCCCAGTTTACCAGAACAAACGTATAGGCATCCGCAACCGAAAAGGTTTCGTTCACAAGGAATGCCCTGCCATCGGAAAAAACCGTTTCAAGATAGTCGAATTTCGAACGAACTTTTTCTTCGGCGGCTTGCTGCTCTGCTGCGGTCGCATTGCCGGCAAAGAGCGGGCCCCACGATTTGTGCAGTTCGGCAGCGGCATAGTTGAGATGCTGTTGCACTCTTGCGCGCGCAACACTACCAGGTTCGGGGGCAAAGGCGCGCTCTGCGTTGTTGTCTGCGATGTACTGAAGAATGGCGACGCCTTCACTCAGGGTTTCGTCGCCAGTGATCGTCAGCGAAGGCACATAGCCGTTGGGGTTGATGTCGCGATAGTCGCTTCCGCTGGCGGTCAATCCGGCATTGGTGTCAACCGCTTCGATCTCGAATTCGGCGCCGACCTCGTACAGCATGATGTGGCTGGCAAGCGAGCAGGCGCCGGGTTTGTAATAGAGTTTCATTTCAGGCTCCTTTCTTGGGTGTGAACCTGAAGTAGCTGCCATGAGGGGCAATTGATAATATCGATTTCTCAGTATAATGATCTAAAAAGAAGATCATACGAGATCGACATGACCCTAGATCAACTCGTCGCCCTGGATGCGATTGTCGCCACCGGAACCTTTCGTGCCGCGGCAGAGCGCCTGAATAAGGCTCAATCTGCGGTCAGTCATCAAATCAGGAAACTGGAGGCGGAATTGGAGTTCGACCTTTTCTCTCGCGAAAGTTACAGACCGGAACTGACACCCGAAGGTGAGATATTTTTCCGGGAAACAGCGCGGGTGTTGGAGCAAGTGAGTGCGTTAAAATCCGTTGTCGCCGGACTGCGAAGTGCTCAAGAGCCAATGGTTTCCATAGCTATTACAGCAACTATGTCGCTGGAACCTGTCCTCGATCTCTTGGCCAAAGTCAGGCAGACTTATCCCGGAACAAACATCAACGTCGCCTCCGAGATGATGGGTGGGCCGCTCGCAAGGTTGATGGAAGGTGCTGCTGATATGATCATAGCGGGGCTTCAAGACGTTCCGATCGACGAGGTGGAAACGCTCCCGTTTGGTTCGATCACCATCCGGCCTGTTGCAAGCCCTGAGTTTGCAGCGGCCAAAACGCGAGGCGTGCGTTCCAAACGAGAAATGCAGGGCTATACTCAGGTGATCGTGGCCGGGAGCGGTAGCAAGGATTTCGACCAAAGCAGAGATGTTCTGTCTGGCGGCCAACACTGGATCGTGTCGGACTTTGAGGCCAAGAAGTCGATTATCAAGGCCGGCCTGGGTTGGGGCGGTGTCCCAGAGCACCTGATGCAAGAGGAACTTGAATCAGGCGAACTGATTCCGTTGAACGTCGATGGTTTCCCGCCTCGGCACACAGACGTGTTTGCGATCCGCCGGCGTGACAAAACAATGGGCAAGGTTATGTCGGAAATCTGGAAGCTCTTGGCAGCTCGACAACAAAACGTTGTTCGGTAAACCGATCCGATTCACCAAGAACCGAGCCGGTGGTGTCGCAAACATGATCCGGAAGGAGCAATTCTCTAGTGATACGACCCCTGGTTTTCGGTTGTTTGCTGAGATCACAGGATCACTGCGTCTGGCATATCTCTGGCTTTTGTCGTTCCAAAGGTTTGCGACACTACCCACACAGTATCGGACGTAGAAGAATATCGCGAACAGGATCACGTCCTTCGAATTTTGCGCGCCTAAGGACGAGATCATGGTCTGACTTTCAACTTTAAAGTGCCGGTAGTCATACATCCGCTTGGAGCGGTCGCGTCAATTTTTAGAAACTTGCGAAAGAGCAAGTGGGCGCTGCCTGTTCGAGCGCCCACTTTTGTTGTTCTAAAGCCAGCTTGTCGGGACAAAGCGATATGCGTTGTCAGAACGGACAATTCGGCCAAGTCCTGGAAAATGTACGTGCGACCCGGCAATGAGCAGGCCATCCGCAGCCGCGCGATCAAAGATGCGCATCCGCGTTTGAGCTGCTTGTTCCGAATCCACGTCGAAACCAAAGCCTGTCTCAGGCAGTGCTGTCTGCAGATCCGTGCTGTGAAGAGCATCCGCGATCATGAGCAATTGTTGATCCCCACCATCAATATGTACTACAGCATGTCCGGGCGTGTGACCGGGGGCTAGTTCCAGCGTAACGCCCGGAGCGACTTCGGTTTCAGGCGCCACAGCACGAACGCGATCTCCGTAGGCGCCGAAAACACTCTGTGCCAGTGCGAACAATGGGCGGGCGTCTTCCGGGGCTTGAGTCAGCATGGTTTCATCTCCCCAGAACCCAAACTCAACATCAGTCATCACCAGTTCGGCTTTTGGGAAGGCAGCGCCTTCGTCGTCAACTAGACCGCCGATGTGATCCGGATGTGCATGCGTTACAATAACCATGTCGACGTCGTCAGCCACGACGCCTGCTGCGACCAGCCCATCGGCTAGCCGACCGAAACCCGGACCCAGGATATCGACCGCACCCATGCCACCGTCGATCAGAATTGTGCGATCATCGGATTGGAGCAAAAACGCATTAACAGGCGCAGGTAGCACGTCACCGGAAATCCCAGCAGCAGCCAGTGCTCCGTCGATCTGGGATTGCTCGGGGCCAAAGAAGAAGCTTTTACCAAGTGGGGCCATGCCGTCGAAGATAGCCGTTATGCGATAACGACCGACTGGCGCATCAAACATGGCAGGCGCGCGCGCGGCGGGCTGCTTGTTCTGGGCGGAAGCTGCGGTTCCGGATGAGATCAGAACAGGGGCAGACAAGGCGGCCACCCCAAAGCTACGGCGGGACAGATGTGTCATAGGATTTTCCTTCGCATGAAAAAACATCGTACACGAAATAATCGAGTACGATTTTATTGAAGTCAAGTCTTTTCAGATCTCTTTCTCATGCATAAGTTCAGGTGCAATGAAGAACGAACCACCAAACGACCCGCGTCTCGACACGCTCCTGTGTTTCAGTGCTTACGCGTTGAACCGTGCTTTCGGTCGATTCTATCAGGCTGCCTTTTCGGAAACAGGCATGACCTATCCCAAATTCGTGATCTTGATGGCTTTGGACGAGGCAGGTCCGATGACTGTGTCTGAGCTATCTTCCAAAGCAGGGGTCGAGCCGAACACACTGTCGCCACTGCTCAAGAAGATGGCGGGTTTCGGCATCCTAACCCGGACCCGCGCGGAGCAGGACGAGCGTCGTGTACTGATCGAAATAACCGAGTTCGGCACCCAGGTGTTGACCAGAGCACGGCGCGTGGTCGCCGAAGGTTATGAAGCCCTGGACCTGGATGATGCCAATCCGAATGAACCTTTGTCCTATATGGAAAAAGTCCGCTGCGCGCTAGAGCTGGCACAGCCTCCAAAGCTGATGATTGATGATCTGAAAGAGGAGCAAGAGGCCGCTCAAGCAAACACGGCTAAACAGTAAATGCCAAGGAGTTGCAGGCCAACGTGGCCGCCAAACTCAGTTCGAGTAGTTCCGTAATTGTCATTCTCCTTTGATTTCCGATTACTTGGCAGCTTGGACAATCATGTTCGCAGCGACATTGGGATAAGTCAGAATCGGGACGTGGCTGGTGTCGGCTTCAACCGCCTTTGCGTTCAGTTTGTCGAGCTGTGCGCATTGAATATCGGTCTGCGTCATTCGATCCTGTGTTGAAACCACGGTGAAGTTGGGTTTGGTTTTCCAGGCCGCATGTTTCACGGGCGTACCCAAAGAAGCACTGTTGATCGGACATTGTGAGGCAGCAATCGCAGCGATCGCTTCTTTGGGCAGGTCGAAAGCGAAGTGTTCGGCCACGCATTTGTCGGTCAGGCGATAGTAACCTGCGTCGTCCTTATCCAGGTGATCGAGCCCTTCAGCATGGGGGAAATCTGCGGTGTAGCTACCAAGCGATTGCCCTTCGTCCGTTGCAAATGCCGCCGCAGAGACTAGCGATTGTACTTTGTCTATTAAGCCAGCTTCGGTGATGACCAGGCCGCCCAAGGAATGCCCAACCAGTACAACGGGTTCTTCCAGTCTTTCGATTGCTCGGTTTGTGGCCTCGATGTCCGCTTCCAGCGAACTAAGTGGAATTTGAACGGCAATAACGTTGAACCCCGCGCCCTCTAGCAATGGTTCACCCGGTTTCAAGCTGAGCCGTCCGCGAATGCACCGTGGACGAGCACCACGGATTTTGCGGTCAATGTCTGTGCATAGGTGGCAGAGCCAATAGCGATTGCGAATCCTGCGGCGGATACTGCTTTTAGTACTTTTCGACGTTTCATAGTGGGCGCTCATTGTTAAAGCTAGTGCATTAGGTAGTTGGAGTTAGCTAGTGCACTAGCCAAGTAACAAGATCACGAGCTTGGCTTGTGTTCGCGCTATCCCATGGTTCTACGACGGTCGCGAAGGTGTTTCATCCACGTATCGACCTGGCTATCCGTCACGCCTAAGGCACACCCAAGACGCTCTGGCGCATCCAGTGCACGTGCGCGCGTTGCGTGGCCTTTTTCCGTAAGAAACACTTTAAATCTACGCTCATCTTCTTTTCAGCTAGGGCGTAGTTGTTGCCCCCTCAAGCTCAAGGTAATCCACGATTTCTTGGACACTCCTGCCGTCCTTTTCCCAGAGAACAAGCAAAGTCAAATATTGTAGTTGGGTAAGGCCCAGTTCGTCCAGGATGCCGGAGTATTTTCGTGATAGCGCGCGACATCGAATAGAGCGCAAAGCAAAGTTACTCGTTAATCAAAGGTGCGGATTGTTACTTGGTCTCAACTTGTGACATCTGTGTATTCCTCTTGAATTTCCAATTTAATTCTAGGGCGCTAGGCAATCAAGTCGTGCCCATTCGTGAGTGATCCTCAACAAGCTAATTCTCCGCGTGGTTCCGAGTTTTGCCGCGCACTTCATCTTTCGAGCGCGGCGCCCTGATCTTCCAATAAACCGGAGAATACTTAATCACAGGCACCCGTTGCGCGCCTAAAATCTGAGCGAAATGTTCGCGGTTTTTGAGTTCAACTGCGTGTCCCAGTTTCGAAACTGTTGACTCGTTGCGGCAAGTTGTTCATTCTCTATATCGACACGTATGTGCCGAAATATAGAACAACAGTGGAGTTAGAAAAATGCAAGTCAAAGGTTTAGCGGCCGGATTGGCCGTTGCCGCAGGGCTCACCTTCCCAAGTCTGGCGATGGCAGAAAGCCCTACCATCAAAGCAATTCAGGACCGCGGCACCTTGCTGTGCTCGGGCCACAACGGTTCCTATTTCGGTTTTGTCGAAGTGAATGATAAAAACGAGTGGAAAGGCCTGGATATCGATCTTTGTCGCGCGATGACGACAGCGCTGCTGGGCGATCCGGAAAAGTCAAAGATCGTCCCACTGAGCTGGGCGCAGCGGTTCCCCGCGCTGCAATCGGGTGATGTTGATGTCATCATCAAAGCCACTGGCTGGACCATGGGCCGTGACACTGAGCTGGGTCTGCAGTTCTCAATCCCCTATTTCTTTGGTGGCGCCCAGTTCATGGCGCATGGCGATCTGGGGATCACCGAAGCAAAAGATCTGGAAGGTGGCACAATCTGTGTCGAAGCCGGCACCACGATCGAGCGTATTGCGGCCAACTACCTGCAAAGCCTTGGCGTTGAACACACAATGGTCAGCTATGAAAAAGCATCGGAACTGCGTGCGGCGTATCTGGCCAACCGCTGTGACAGCTTTGTCGCCTGGGGTCCATTCCTGGCGGTCCTGCGTGCGACCGAAATGGAGAACCCCGACGCACATGTGATCCTAAACGATCAACTGTCGAATGAGCCGATCTCGGCCGCGATGCGTCAGGGTGATGAAGACTTTGTCGACTTCACCAACTGGATGTTGGCCGCTTTGCTGATCGCCGAAGAAGAAGGCATCACCTCGGAGAATGTCGAAGAAATGGCAGCCAATCCGCCGAACCCGAAAATCGCGCGCCTGCTGGGGGCAGAGCCGGGCATGGGTGAGCGTCTTGGCATCCGTGACACATGGGCCAAAGAGATGATCGCGGCCGTCGGCAACTATGGCGAGATTTACCACCGTAACCTTGGTGACAACAGCCCGTACAAGCTAGAACGCGGTCTGAACAATCTCTGGAGCCACGGTGGCGTTCTGTACGCCCCACAGCTTGACTAAGTACTGACTTAGCCTCGGGGCCGAGTAGTGTTGCGGCCCCGCACCTTCTCTAAAATCAGAAGATTAAGAGCCATGGACGCATCCGAACTGAAGGCGCGAGCCAACAGGCGCAAATTGATTATACAAAGCGCGCTGATCGTATTTTCTGCGCTGGTCGTTATCAGCGCCATCCAAAGCGCCAAGGTCAATCTGAATGCGCTGGGCCTTGCCAGCGGCTTTGGGTTCCTTGAACGGTCAACCGGCTGGTCCTACTCTTTCTCGCTGATCGACCGAGATATCAACGACAGTTACGCCCGAACCCTGACTATCGGGTTCCTGAACACCGTTTTCTTGGGCTTTCTGACGATTGTCCTGTCCACGGTCTTTGGTTTTCTCATCGGGACATTCCGCGATGCACGGAACCCGGCACTGAAAACCGCTGCGATGGTCTATATCCAGACCTTCCGGAACATTCCGCTGATCCTCCAGGGCATCTTCTGGTACGCCGTTGTGATCCACTTACCGGGTCCTCGGCAGGCGATGACCCTTGGCGAAGCGATTTTCCTGTCCAATCGCGGGTTAATGATCCCGCTGCTGAATGTGTCTCTGACTGTGGCTCTTGTCATGGTCTTGGTTCTGATCGCTGCAGCATTCTTTCTGTCGCGGATGAAGATCAGCTTTGCCAAGATCGCGCTGGCGCTGATCGGTCTGGGCTTTTTCATGGTACTGGTCGCAACCGGCCTGACAGTTCCGGCGGGTGAGGGCGCAATTTCCTGGCCCGCGCTGAAGGGCCTGCGGTTTGAGGGCGGCCTGACGATCTCACCAGAACTGCTGGTCATGATAATCGCCATCACGCTGTATGGCTCGGCCTATATCGCCGAGGTTGTGCGCGGAGGCCTCGCCGAAGTGCCCAAGGGACTGATCGAGGCCGGTGAGGCGCTGGGACTGACCCAACGTGCGATCTGGGCACGGATCAAGATGCCCATGGCGCTGCGGACGATTATTCCGCCGCTTGGCAACCAGTGGATTTTCATCATGAAAGCCACAACCATCGGTGTCGCCATCGGGTTCTCTGACCTGTTCTATATCGTCTCGACTTCGATCACGCAGTCCGGGCAGACGCTGGAACTGATCGCCATCCTCATGGGCGCGTTCCTTCTGGTCAATTTCTCGATTGCTCAGTTCATCAATTGGCTGAATGAAAGCCTAAAACTGAAGGCGCATTGATATGGCTGACGCGGTACTTAACAAGAAATTCGATTGGGAGAAATTCCGCCGCCGCTCGTTCGCCACGCCAACGGATTCGATCATCACGGTTGTTGTCTTCGCGGGCCTTGCATGGCTGGTATGGCAGGCGCTGAGTTGGGGTGTGTTCCACGCGGTGTGGAGCGCGGACAATGTTGCGGAATGTGGCCATGGCGGGGCGTGTTGGTCGGTTATTGATGCCCGGCACCGGCTGATCCTGTTTGGTCTCTACCCATATGAAGAACACTGGCGGTCGGCCTTGGCCTGCTTGTCGATTATCGGCACGGTCATCATTTCGTGTTTTCCTTGGACCTGGACGGCCAAGCGCCTGTCGACCATCTGGATAGTGGGCTTCGCCACCTACTTCCTTTTGATGGAAGGCAACCTGTTGGGTCTGCCGCAGGTCACTTCCGACCAGTGGGGCGGTCTGGCGCTCACGTTGTTCCTGTTCTCAAGCGTTGTTCTGATCGGGATGCCAATGGGGCTGGGTTTGGCGCTGATGCGCCGCTCCGAGATGCCCGTCGTGCGCGGGTTTGCCTCGCTGGTGATCGACACGATCCGCTCTCTACCGTTGCTAACAACTCTTTTCACAGCCGCGGTGGTGATCCCGATCCTGCTGCCAAGCTGGTTGGAAGGGGACAAGATTTGGCGCGTAATCATTGCGTTTGGCTTGTTCTTCGCCTGCTATCAGGCCGAAGTGCTGCGTGGCGGTTTTCAGGCCATCACCAAAGGACAGTTCGAAGCGGGCAAGGCCCTGGGGCTGACCTATTGGCAGATTCTGGGGCGCATTGTTCTGCCGCAGGTGTTCCGCCACGCGCTGCCAGCCACGGTCAACAACGTTGTTGTGACCTTCAAGGAAACCGCGATCGTGATCATCATCGGATTCTTCGATGTGCTTGCCTCGGCCAATGCGGCCTTCGGGACAGGCGAATGGGCACCTTACTACATAGAAGTGTTGGCTTTTGTCGCCGCGATCTACTGGGTGTTCCTGTTTGGCCTTGGCCAGTACGGCGAATACCTCAAGCGGCGCATGAAAGTTGCAGAGCGGTAATCTCCCCAACTTCCCATGAAATCCGCCACTGCAAAAGCAGCCGCCCATCTAAGACCAGATGGGCGGTTTGTTTTTTTGTGAGTGGTGGTTGAGTGTTTAAAGCTTATTGATGGGGGTCTTGAGGACCATGTTCCCCTCTTCATCCTCGGGGACATCTCCAGCGCGCATGTTCACCTGAAGTGATGGCAGGATGAGTTTTGGAACGGCCAACTGGGCGTCGCGCTCCGTGCGGAACTTGATGAATTCTTGCCGCGATATGCCGCCGCCAACATGGATGTTCTTGGCCTTCTGCTCGCCAATGGTGGTTTCCCACGCAATCGCGCGCCCTCCGGGGCCGTAGTCGTGGCAGATGAAAAGCCGCATCTCATCGGGCAGCGAAAGAACCCGCTGGATCGAGTCATAAAGCTGCCCGGCATCGCCGCCCGGGAAGTCGGCGCGCGCTGACCCTCCGTCCGGCATGAACAATGTGTCGCCGACAAAAACGGCGTCACCGATCACATGGACCATGCAGGCCGGTGTGTGACCCGGTGTGTGTAGCGCAAAGCAGGACATGCCGCCCAGTTGATACGCCTCGCCATCCGCAAAAAGCGCGTCAAACTGCGAGCCGTCGCGCTGAAACTCTGTCCCTTCGTTGAAGATCTTGCCAAACGTGTCCTGAACGGTTTGCACATGTTCGCCTATGCCGATCTTGCCGCCCAACTCCTGCTGCAGGTAAGGCGCGGCTGACAGGTGGTCGGCATGGACATGCGTTTCGATGATCCATTCAAGGGTCAGATCGTTCTCGCGAATATAGGCGATGACCTGATCGGCGCTTTCAAAGGTCAGGCGGCCTGCTGAAAGTTCGAACTCCATCACTGGATCGACAATTGCACAGGCCGTCGAGTCTGGGTCGTGCACGACATAGGTAATCGTGTTGGACCCCGGATCAAAGAAACCGGTAACCTCCGGTTTTTGCGACAGATTGACCGATGGGATCGTCATAGAGCACCTATTGTTTTAGTCGAGCGTTACCGTTCCATTTGGGCTTCCCAGAACAAAGGAAAGCGCGGTGGGGCCTTCGGAAATCTCTGCCAGATGCGAGATCTGGAGTTTTTCAAACATGTCTGTCAGGCGCGCAGCATTCGGCGTCTGCACCCGCACCTTTGAAAGCGTCACGCCCAGGTTCTGCTGGCCGGTTGACGGGTGAGGACCGGGGGACCATTCGATGAAGGCCGGAAGTAGGCCGTTTTCAGGCAGATGCCCGTCTTTTGGGACGGTCAGACGCCAGGTCCGGTCACCGCGCTGGAAATGGACAACTTCACCCAGATCAACCGGGCTGGCGGCGATGACGGCATCCAGATCATCGGTGTTCACCACCCAGCACAGCGCGCGTGGGCGCTCTTTCAGCCGGTCTTGCGTCGCGGGATCATCCAGAGTGAACCAACGGACCCGGCCCGGATCGGGGGCGTCGGGGTCGATTGCTATCAGTTCAAAGAAGCTCTCGTTCCCTGCCTGCATGACGCAGTTATGCGTGCTCATCGCATCGTGTTTCGAGCCTTGCGGCACCTCGACACCCAACGCGTCTTTCATGGCCGTAACGCCGTGCGCCAGAGTGCCTGCGCCGATGGCAAAATGGTCGATCTTGTTGAGCATTCTCATATCCTTACTGATCAAGCAGGGGGAGGGCGTTGGCGAGGTCTGCTTTCAGACTTTCAAGGTTCTCCAACCCGATATTGAAACGGACAAGCTGGCCAGTTTCCGACCACTTGGTCGCTGTGCGCACAGGGGTGACCGGCAGGGCGAGGCTTTCATAGCCGCCCCAGCTTACGCCGATGCCGAAATGGTGCAGCGCGTCGACAAAGCGATGCGCCGCGCTTTCGCTTGTAGTGTGGAAGATGACGCCAAACAGCCCGGCCGCGCCGGTAAAATCCCGCGCCCAGTTTTCGTGACCGGGGCAGGAGGGCAGCGCCGGGTGCAGAACGGTTTTCACCTGTGGCTGATCTCCAAACCACATTGCCATTTCGCGACCGGCTTTGTCGAAATGCTCCATCCGCAGCTTCAGTGTTCTGAGCCCGCGCAGGGCGAGCAGGATTTCCTGCCCTCCGGTTTTATCCCCGACCTGCATCACCGCCTTGCGAATAACTTTGGCATAAGCGGCGTTGCTGGCGGTGATCCCCAGCATGCAGTCCGAGTGGCCCGAGATGTATTTGCTGCCCGAGTAGACAACGATTTCGACGCCCCATGACAGCGGTTGGCTGAAGACGGGCGTCCCCCATGTGTTGTCGAGGATCGTGGGTACATTCGCAGATTGTGCCGCTGCTGCGATGGCCCGGATATCTGGCATCTCGAACGTGCCGGAGCCCGGGCTTTCAAACATAATCGCAGCGGTTTCGGCGCGGATCAGATCGCTGATTGCGCTGCCGATCATCGGGTCGAAGTACTCGATCTCGACCCCTTGCTGGGTCAGCAGCCCGTCGCAGAAGACGCGGGTGTTGCCGTAAACGTTGTCTGCGACCAGAACGTGGCAGCCGGGGTGGGTCAGCGCCATCAGCGTCGTTGTGATGGCGGCCACCCCAGAGGATGTCAACGTGATCGCTTCGGCGCCTTCAAGTTTTGCCAGCATCTGCTCAAGCTTAAAGGTCGCGGCATTGCCATAGCGCCCATAATAAAGTGTGCCGCTTTCATATCGCGCATCGCGTGCAGCAGCAAATTCGGCAAAGCTGTCGAAAACCATTGTTGAGCCGAGTTCAATCGGCATATTAACATGTCGACCCTCAACACGATCGGGACGTCCATCCTGCACAAGGCAGTCTGCTAGATTAAGTGGGGTGTCTTGCACTTTTGTGCCCTCTAATGCTGTTCAGCATGATGACAGCCTACCAGTTTTGTGTCAATATTCGGAAAGACAGTATTTTATACCGGAACAAAGACGTGACCGCAGAAACGACCCGGACCCTGACCGGAAACCATTGGGGTGCTGGTATTTCAGAAACAAAGGACGGCAAACTGGTCGCGGTTCACCCGCATCCTGACGACCCGAATCCTTCAGAGATCAACCGCAATGTAGCCTCTAGTCTGAATGGTCGTGCGCGCGTATTGCGTCCGGCTGTCCGTCGTGGATGGCTGGAAGGTGAGGGCGTACGTGGACGCGACAGTTTTGTCGAGGTCAGCTGGGATGACGCGCTGGAGCTTGTTGCCGCCGAACTGACCCGAATACGTCAAACTTTTGGTAACACAGCTATCTATGGCGGGTCATATGGGTGGTCCAGCGCGGGCCGTTTTCATCATGCTCAAAGCCAGCTTAAGCGTTTCCTAAACGGGCAGGGCGGGTTCGTCCGGTCCGAGGGAAACTATAGCTACAATGCTGCACTAGTACTGATGCCCCATATCGTAGGGCCGTTCCGGACCCATGTTGCACAGGCGACCCGTTGGCAGGTCGTCGCCAAACATACCGATCTTGTCGTGATGTTCGGGGGTATGGCCACGCGGAATACGCAGGTCAGTGACGGTGGCGTTGCCAAGCACAGGATGATGGACAATCTGAAGGCTTGTTGTGAAGCTGGAGTTAAGTTCGTTAACTGCAGCCCGCTGAAAAGTGATGCTGCGGATGAGATCCGGGCCGAATGGTTGCCGCCAAAACCCGGTACCGACACAGCGGTTATGATGGGGCTTGCACACACCTTACTGTCCGAAGGGCTTCATGACTCGGAATTTCTCGATCGATACACGGTCGGGTTTGAAAAGATGGCGGCATATCTACGCGGCGAGGCCGATGGGGTCATAAAATCAGCGGAATGGGCGGCTGCGATATCTGGTGTTCCAGCGGAACGTATTACATCCCTCGCACGCGAGATGGCGGCAGGCCGCACGATGATCACCTGTGCAGCAGCGCTTCAGCGAGCGGATTTCGGTGAACAGCCTTTATGGATGACGGTTACCTTGGCTGCGATGCTGGGTCAGATCGGACTGCCCGGCGGAGGTTATACTGTTGGATATGGTGTGAACGCCAATATAGGAAACATCGAGCGCCCCTTCCGCTGGGGTACATTCCCTCAGGGTAAAAACCCGATTTCGGATTTCATTCCGGTGGCAATGATTGCAGAAATGCTTCTCAATCCGGGCGAGGAGTACAAGTACAACGGGGAGACCCGTGTTTTCCCGGATATTCGCATGGTCTGGTGGGCTGGAGGGAATCCATTTCACCACCATCAGGATTTGCGGCGTCTACACAGGGCATTTCAGCGACCGGAAACCATCATTGTGAACGAGTTGAACTGGACTTCGACGGCTCGTCACGCAGACATTGTCTTACCTGTCGCAGCGCCGCAGGAGCGCACGGATTTTGGCGGTGGCAAATCAGACAATGCTCTGGTGCCCATGCCTGCGAGTGCAGAACCTCCGGGGGAAGCGCGGGCGGAATTCGACGTCTATGCTGATCTCGCCGAACGTCTGGGAACAGCGGAGCAGTTCTCCGAAGGGCTAGACAGCGACGGTTGGTTGCGCCGTATCTGGGATCAAACGCAAAAGGCAGCCAGCGCATCCGGAGAGAGTATTCCCGATTGGCAAACTTTCATCAGCGGTGATTTTGTTGAGCTGAAGGACCCGTCCCCCACTCAGGTCTTTATGGCTGAGTTCCGGCAGGACCCCGAAGCGAACCCTTTGCATACACCAAGTGGCCGCATCGAAATCTATTCGGACCGTATTGCAGGGTTTCAATTGGACGACTGCAAGGGGCACGCGACTTGGTTTCAGCCACGGGATGCCGCTGCGGGCAAACAGCCCTTTTATCTGTTGTCGGGTCAACCGGGCACACGGTTGCACTCTCAGCTAGATAATGGCGACTATAGCCTGAGCCGAAAAATACGCGGGCGCGAGCCGGTTCTGATCCATCCGGACGATGCGGCGGAACGGGGTATTGCAAACGGCGATATCGTCGAATTGTTCAACGAACGCGGTCGTTGTTTGGCGGGCGCGCGTGTCACAGCTGATATTTTGAAAGGTTGTGTTTTTCTGTGGACCGGCGCCTGGTATGACCCCGACTATGACGCACCACAGGACCGTGACCGGCATGGCAACCCGAACGTACTGACCCATGACATGCGCACGTCGAGCCTGACCCAAAGCCCGGCTTCACATTCAACAATGGTCGATATGCAGCGTTATGACGGAGAGGTTCCTGATTTGATTGTTCATGACCAACCTGCGTTTGAAGCCGCTTCTCGTTCTGCTATACAGCACAAGTTGCGAGGAAAGGATAAGCAGTGAGCGAAACACCCAAAGAACCTAAGGTCGACTCTACTCTGTCCAAAGGCTTGGCTATTTTGGAAAACCTCGCTGCGTCTCAGGGTAGTAAGGGCGTAACTGAGCTCTCCCGCGAACTGGAATTGACGAAATCTAATACATTTCGTCTTTTGCAGACCTTAAACACGCTTGGTTATGTCAAACACCTTGATGACAAGACATACGCTGCAACCTTGAAGACCTGGCAAGTTGGGCGCAGTTCCGTCGAAAACCTGAATCTGCGTGCCGCGGCTGCCCCCGAGATGGCGTATCTAAGTCAAGAAACGGGAGAAGCTATCTATCTTGCTGTGCCGGAAGGTTTGAATGTCATCTATATCGATAAGGTTGAAAGCCTGAAGCCTATCCGATCTTGGAATCCCGTAGGTGGAAGTGCGCCCATTTACTGTGTCGGAACGGGCAAGGCCATTCTGTCGAGCAATTTTGAGCAATTCCGCGAAAAGCTGAATGGTCAACTGGCTCGATACACTGACAGAACCCTGACGACGCTGGATGAACTAGAGACAGATGTACAGGAAACTCGCAAACAGGGTTATGCCTTTGACCGCGGAGAGTTCCGCGATCGTATTCTAAGTTTTGGCGCACCCATCCTGTTGCCAGATGGAGAGGCGATCGCCGCCCTTGGCATCTCACTCCCCGACATCAACCTAAGTGATGGCGGGGAAGACCGTTTAGGCAGATTGGTCCATCACGCCGCAGAAAGCGTGACGCAGAAGCTGCGCCAACTCTAGCCCGCAGCCTTTGCCGGCTATCAGTCCTTCTTTTCGACTGGACCGCCGGATTTTTCCCACGAGCCGAAGCCTTCTTTTAGGTGCGCGGCTTCAAATCCCATATCCTGCAGCGTGGCGACGGTGATGGCAGAGCGCCAACCAGAGGCGCAATGAAAGACGTACTTCTTGCCTTCCTGAGCGAATACGTCTTTGTGGTAGGGGCTGTCGGGGTCAACCCAAAATTCAATCATTCCGCGCGGTGCGTGGAAACTGCCTGGGATGAAACCGGTGCGCTGACGTTCTCGTACGTCACGAATGTCTACAACAACAACGTTGGGGTCGCCGACCATCGCGATCAGATCTGCTGTTTCAATCTCTTCAATTCGATCACGTGATTCCTGCACCATCTGAGCTGCTGTTTTCTTAAGCTGGGCCATGTCCATTGTTCCGATATTTAAAACGAGCTTTTCATATATTGACACAAAGTTGGCTTCATTGCAACTTAGGATAACAGGAATCACCAGACTGTATGGCGTATTCGTAGTTAGAAAAGAGGGTGCCCGCGCATGATTACAGACAGCCCAATCTCTCTTTGGGATGTGTCCGCGGAGGAGCCGGATATTCGCAATCCGATGACTGGCGACGCGGAAGCGGATGTCGCAATCGTTGGTGGGGGCTTCACGGGTCTTTCAACAGCGCTTCACTGTGCGGAGAAGGGGCTGAGTGCCCATGTGCTCGAGGCCAAGCATATCGGCTTCGGTGGCTCGGGTCGCAATGTGGGTTTGGTCAATGCCGGGGTCTGGCACCCCCCTGCCGCCGTTCGGGAGAAGCTGGGCGATAAGTACGGGCCGCGCTTCGTCACGCGGTTTGGCGAAGGGCCGGCACAAGTTTTTGATCTTATCGAAAAACACCAGATTCGCTGCGAAGTGACCAAGACAGGGACCATTCACGCCGCGCACGCGCCGTCCGGTTTCGAGGACCTAAAAGCGCGTCACGCCGAGTGGGCGCGTCTGGGAAAGCCGGTCGATTTGCTTTCGCCAGATGAAATGGTCGAGAAAACCGGAACAAGCGTATTCTATGGTGGCCTACTGGATCATCGCGCAGGCACGATCAACCCGATGGGCTATTGCCGAGGGCTTGCGCGGGCAGCAAAAGGCGCGGGAGCCGAAATCAACACCGGCGTTTGCGCAACTAACCTACGACGCGACGGCGAGAAATGGGTTGTTGAAACCGACAAGGGTACGGTCCGCGCTAACTATGTTGTGCTGGGCACAAACGCATATAGCGACGCTTTGTGGCCTGACCTGAACCGCGTGTTCACCATGATCCACTATTTTCAGTTGGCTACGAAACCACTGAAAGGAGACATGTCTCATATCCTACCGGGTCGTCAGGGCATCTGGGATACGGGCCAGATCATGTTTAGTATTCGACGTGATGCACATGATCGCCTCGTGATCGGTTCCATGGGTACGGTCGTGGGCTCAGTCGGGCGCGGGCTGTCGCATCGCTGGGCCAAAAAGAACCTCGCCCGCCTTTATCCCGAACTGGGTCCGGTTGAATTCGAAGAGGCCTGGCATGGTCAGATCGCTATGACTCCGGACCACCTGCCGCGCATCTATCAGTTGGCCCCGAACCTATTGACCCCAATCGGCTACAATGGGCGTGGCATCACGACAGGCACGATCTTTGGTGAGTGCATGGCCAATCTGATCTCGGGCATGGACCCGGCGGACCTTCCGCTGCCCATGACCGAGCTTTCGACCGTCCCGTCAGCCCCGATTATGTCCCGTCTGTATCAGACGGCGTTCACGGCCAACCAAATCCTCAAGAGCCTTTAGAGTCCCATGAGCAAGATCGATATTCGCGTAGGCGTCGACATTGGTGGAACCTTTACGGATGTCGCACTGCAGCATCCCGGCGGATTGTCTACCAGCAAAGTCCTCACCAACTATAGCCAACCGGAACAGGCGATTCTGGATGGCATCGTCAAAGCGGCGGATCAGGCCAGCATTGCATTGGGCGATATTAGGCAGGTCATTCACGGCACAACGCTGGTGACCAACTCGCTAATAGAACGGCGCGGCGCAAAGACCGCCTTCATCACCACCGAAGGGTTTCGGGACGTGATTGAGATGCGTTCGGAAAACCGGTTCGAGCAATACGATCTGAACCTAAACCTGCCCAAACCGCTGGTGCCGCGTCAGGACCGGTTCACCCTGAAGGAGCGCATGGGCCCGGACGGAAAGGTTCTTCTTGCGCTGGATCTGTCCGAGGTCAACGCGATGGTCGACACGATCAAAGCGGGTGGGTTCGAGGCGGTTGCCATCGGTCTGATGCACGCCTACGCCAATGACGCGCATGAGGTTGCCATGGGCGAGGCGCTGAGCAAGGCCTTGCCAAACCTGTCGATTTCGCTGTCCTCGGTGATTTCACCTCAGATGCGGGAACTGCCTCGGTTTAACACCGTGATCGCAAACGCCTATGTGCAGCCACAGGTCGCCGACTATCTGGGCCGTTTGGTGGCCCGCCTGCGCGAAATGGGCGTGAACGCCCCTGTGTTTATGCTGCATTCCGGCGGTGGGTTGATTTCGGTTGAAACAGCTGCGGAACAGCCCGTACGGCTGCTGGAATCCGGCCCTGCGGGCGGGGCAATCTTTGCTGCCGATTTTGCACGGGCACACGGTCTGGACAAGGTGCTCAGCTTTGACATGGGCGGAACAACAGCCAAAATCTGCTTGATTGAAGATGGCGCGCCCAAGACGGCCAATACGTTTGAAGTCGCGCGAACCTATCGGTTCAAAAAAGGCTCGGGCATGACTGTGTCGACGCCTGTTGTGGAGATGGTCGAGATCGGAGCCGGGGGCGGTTCGATTGCCTCTGTGGATAGGATGGGGCGACTTCAAGTTGGGCCGCGCTCAGCGGCGTCCGAACCCGGCCCGGCCTGCTACGGGCGTGGCGGGACAGAGCCAACCGTGACCGATGCCAATCTGCTGCTTGGCCGTCTGGATCCGGACAATTTTGCTGGCGGTGCTATCCCGTTGCACATGACGGAATCCGAAAAGGCCGCCGCCAAATTGAACCTCTCTGCAGGGGATGCCGCCTTTGGTATCACTGAATTGGTGGATGAGAACATGGCCAACGCCGCGCGGGTTCATACGGTCGAGAACGGGCGCGACATTGAGCATTTCACTATGATTGCCTTTGGAGGCGGCGCACCGCTGCATGCCTGCCGTCAATGTGAAAAGCTTGGGATCAAGGCGCTGATAATCCCACCGGGTGCGGGCGTGGGTTCGGCCATTGGGTTTCTGAAGGCTCCGTTCAGTTTTGAGGCGACACGCGGGCTGTTTCAGCGATTGGACGATTTCGACGCTGGGGCGGTGAACGCTGCGTTGATCGAGATGGAAGCCGAAGCGCGTGCATTTGTCGATGAAGGCGCCAAGGGTGCAGAAACTGAAATCCGTCTGACCGCGCAAATGCGTTATTCCGGTCAGGGCTGGGAAATACCCGTGGCGCTTCCTCACAAACAATTCGAAGACAGCGACGTATCGCTGATCCTCAACGCTTTCGAAGATGCCTATCGCATACTCTTTGGCCGGGTCATCGACGGGTTGGCAGTTGAGATCACCAACTGGCTGCTGACAGTGTCCACGGTTTTGCCAGATGCCGAACCTGTCGTTGGCTACAAAAACGGATCTGACGCGAATGTCGCGCGGACGCGCGAGTTTTTCGACACCGCCCTACGCAAATCCGTCGCGGCACGTGAGGTAGAACGGTCGAGTATGACAGCAGGTAAGGCCGTCGAAGGCCCCGCGATAATTGTCGAATCCGAAACATCAACCGTAGTCACTTCGGGTTATCGCGCGGTGGGGCAGGGCGATGGAAGTATGCTCTTGCTGGCGAAGGAGACTTAAGCAATGGGTGCGTCAGATATCGATCATCAGATCATGTGGAACCGCTTGATTGCGGTTGTAGAGGAACAGGCCACAACGCTGATCCGCACGGCCTTTTCAACCTCGGTCCGCGAGGCGGGCGACCTGTCGGCGGGACTGTTCGACCAAGAGGGACGGATGATCGCACAGGCGGTGACTGGAACTCCGGGCCACGTCAATGCGATGGCGGAAAGCGTCACGCATTTCGCCTCTCTAATCGGACCGCAGAACACTTTCGACGGCGATGTCTTCATCACCAACGATCCTTGGATGGGCACAGGCCACTTGCATGACATCACCGTAGTTACCCCAGTGTTCCGCAAGGGTGTTCACATCGGGTATTTTGCTTGCACAGCACATGTGGTGGATATCGGCGGGCGTGGATTTGGCCCGGACGGCAATGAGGTGTTCGAAGAGGGCCTCCTGATCCCCATCACTAAGTTCGCAGAACGTGGTCAGGTTCAACCTCTGCTCATCGAGATGATCCGCGCCAATGTGCGCACCCCGGATCAGACCGTTGGCGACATGTACTCGTTGGCCGCCTGTAACGAAGCGGGTGACCGCCGTCTACAGGCGATGATGGATGAGTTTGGTATCGACGATCTGCAATCGTTGTCGGATTTCGTCATCGAGACCAGCCGTAAGGCCACGCTCGAGGCTATCGCCAAAGTGCCCTCGGGCACCTTTCACGAAACCATGCAGGTCGATGGATATGACGCACCGGTGCATATGGAGGTGACCCTCAGCGTCGATGGCGATCAGTTGCTGGCTGATTTCGCAGGCACATCGGGCATGAGCCGGTTCGGCGTCAACTGCCCCGAAGTCTATACGCGCGCCTATGCTTGCTACGCGCTAAAATGCGCGATTGCGCCCGAGGTGCCGAACAATACAGGCTCGCTTGAACCATTCCGCATCACCGCGCCGGAAGGCTGCATTCTGGCGGCCAAACGCCCCGCGCCGGTTTCAGTACGTCACGTCGTGGGCCACCTGGTGCCAGATGTTGTTCTGGGCGCATTGCACAAGGCGATGCCGGACACGGTTCCGTCTGAGGGCGCAAGCGCGCTATGGAACATCCAGATTTCCGCCCGCGCATCCGACCCGGAAAGCGGGCTGCCGAACCGCGAGGTGCTGATGTTCAACTCGGGTGGTGCCGGTGCGCGCCCTGGTTTTGACGGGCTGAGCGCCACCGCCTTCCCTTCGGGCGTATCAACCATGAGCGTTGAGGCGACCGAGCATGTGGGGCCGATCACCGTCTGGCGCAAGGATTTGCGCGAAGGTTCCGGCGGGGCAGGGGCTCTGCGCGGCGGTTTGGGCCAGACCATCGAGATCGAACCGCGCGAGGGCTATGATTTCTACTTCAACGCTATGTTCGATCGGGTCGAAAACCCCGCGCGCGGGCGCAACGGTGGGCTCGCCGGTGGTGCAGGTGCGGTCGAATTGTCTGATGGAACGAAGCTGCGCTCTAAGGGTCGGCAATTGGTCAAGAACGGTCAGCGTCTGAAACTCAGCCTGCCTGGTGGCGGAGGCTACGGAGCGCCAGAACAGAGGGATCGTAACGCAGTGGCCGATGACTTGGCCGCCGGATTCATCACGACCGTCCAAGCAAAGCAAGATTACGGATTCGAGGGATAATCGCAAATGGCTGAAACTCATATTGCAGTCGTAACCGGCGCCGCTCAGGGCATCGGACTAGCCTGCGCCGAGGCGCTGAGCGAGGATGGCTACAAGGTCATTCTAGTCGATATTCAGGACAACGTGCACGAGGCTGCCGCCAAGCTGGGCGGGGTCGGAATGGTCTGCGACATGGGCGACATGAATGCGATCAGCGCCATGTTCGATACGATCGAGGCCGAACATGGCCCGGTCTCGGCGTTGGTAAACAACGCTGGGATCGCAATGCCCGGCAACTTTCTGGATTATGACCTTTCCAACTTTGACCGAGTGATGGATATCAACCTCCGCGGCGTGTTTGTGGCAATGCAGCGGGCTGCGAAGACGATGGTCGAGCAGGGCATCGAGGGCACGATTGTCAACATGTCGTCGATCAATGCGCAGGTCGCAATCCCTGCGATCCCCGCCTATTGCGCGTCGAAAGGCGGTGTCATGCAGCTGACCAAGGCGGCAGCATTGGCGCTGGCTCCGAAAAACATCCGTGTTAACGCGGTAGGTCCGGGCTCGATTGATACTGAAATGATGGCGAGTGTTAATGCAAACCCAGAAGCCTACAAGATGGCGATGTCTCGCACGCCAATGGGCCGAGCAGGTACCGCGCGTGAGATCGGCGATGTAGTGGCGTTTCTGTGCTCGAAAAAGGCCAGCTACGTAACGGGTGAAACGATCTACGTCGATGGCGGTCGCCTCGGCCTGAACTATGTGATGTCATGAGCTACGCAGGCGCATATGCAAGCTGGCAGTCAGACCCCGAGGCGTTCTGGGAGAAGGCCGCCGAACAGGTCGATTGGTTCTCGCCAGCCGAGAAAGTCTTTGACGCAGATATGGGTGTTTATGGGCGCTGGTTCGCCGGTGCAACTTGCAACACCTGCTGGAATTGCGTCGACCGCCATGTTGAGGCTGGTCATGGCGAACGCAACGCGCTTGTCTATGACAGCCCGGTAACGAACACGGTTCAAACCTTCAGCTTTGGTGAACTGAAGGCCGAAGTTGGCGCTCTGGCATCGGTCATGAGGGCGCATGGCGTTGGCAAAGGCGACCGCGTCGTCATCTATATGCCAATGGTGCCACAGGCAGTGTTTGCAATGCTGGCCTGCGCTCGTTTGGGAGCGATCCACTCGGTCGTTTTTGGCGGCTTTGCGCCGCATGAACTGGCTACCCGCATCAACGATGCCGCACCCAAGATGATTATCTCGGCCTCCTGCGGGATCGAGCCGGGTCGGATCGTGCATTACAAACCATTGCTGGATGCTGCAATTGAGGAAGCCACCACCAAGCCCGCGCATTGCCTGATCCTGCAGCGCGACATGGAACTGGCGGAGCTAACCCTGGGCCGCGATCTGGACTATGCCGAACTGATCGACGCAGCAAAGGCGGCGGGGGAAACCACGGAATGCGTGCCGGTTGCGGCGACCGATCCACTCTATATCCTCTATACCTCCGGAACCACCGGCCAGCCCAAAGGCGTTGTGCGCGACAATGGCGGGCACATGGTGGCGCTGAAATGGACGATGGAGCACCACTATGGGATCAATCCCGGTGAGGTGTTCTGGGCGGCATCAGACGTGGGATGGGTCGTCGGGCATTCCTATATCTGCTACGGGCCGCTGCTGCATGGCTGCGCCACAGTGGTTTACGAAGGCAAGCCGGTGGGCACGCCTGATGCCGGAGCGTTCTGGCGGGTTATTCAGGATCATGAGGTTGCCGCGCTGTTCACCGCTCCGACCGCTTTCCGCGCGATCAAGAAAGAGGACCCCAAGGGCCAGTTGATCCGGCAATATGATCTGTCGAAATTCCGCACGCTGTTTCTGGCCGGCGAACGCTCGGATCCAGCGACGATTCAATGGGCTGAGGAAAAACTACAACGCCCGGTAATCGACCATTGGTGGCAGACTGAAACCGGTTGGGCCATGTCTGGTAACCCGGTGGGCCTGGGACAATTCCCGGTCAAGTATGGCTCACCCGGAAAGCCAATGCCTGGCTACGAAATTCAGGTTTTGGATGACGAAGGCCATGAGGTCCCGCCTGGTACCTTGGGCAACATCGTCTGCAAACTACCGCTGCCGCCCTCGGGCTTTCCCACACTTTGGAACGCGCCGGAACGGTTCCTGACTTCGTATATGAACGAATTCCCTGGCTACTACGCCACATCGGATGCCGGGATCATTGATGAGGACGGCTATGTCTTCATCATGGCCCGCACGGATGACATCATCAACGTAGCCGGGCACCGCCTGTCGACCGGTGCGATGGAAGAGGTGATCGGGGCCCATCCCGACATCGCTGAATGCGCTGTGGTCGGTGCGGCGGATGCATTGAAAGGCCAGATGCCACTGGGGTTCTATGTGACCAATGACGGCGCCGATCGGGACTCTAGTGAACTGGAAAAAGAGCTGGTCGCGTTGATGCGGGAACAGATCGGGGCGGTCGCAGCCTTTAAAACCGCCATTCCGGTCAAACGGTTGCCGAAAACACGCTCTGGCAAGGTTTTGCGCGGGACGATGCAGAAGATTGCCGACAGTGTTGAATTCAAGATGCCGGCTGCCATCGACGATCCGGCCATTCTGGATGAGATTTCCGACGCGCTGAAGGGCCGGGGGCTGCTGAAATGATAGAACGTCTCCACACCGGTGCCCGGATGTCGAAGATCGTCAAGCACAATGGCGTCGCCTATCTGTGCGGTCAAGTTGGTGCGGGTGACAGCGTCACAAAACAGACGCAAGACTGCCTGTCGCGCGTTGATGCCCTGCTTGCCGAGGCGGGCTCGGACCGTGAACATATCCTGCAGGCCACCGTCTGGCTGCGCGATATGGCGGACTTTGCTGAAATGAACGCTGTCTGGGATGCCTGGGTGCCTAAGGGCCATGCGCCCGCCCGCGCCTGTGGCGAGGCCCGTCTGGCGCGGGACGTATTGAAAGTTGAGATCATCATCACAGCCGCAATCAAAACCTAAAGGGGAGACCGCCATGTCCGAAACACCGGCCGTCAGACTAAGCAAGGTGGAAAAATACTACGGGTCTTTCCACGCCCTCAAGAACGTAAACCTGACCGTGAGCAAGGGCGAAAAAATTGTCGTCTGCGGGCCGTCTGGATCGGGTAAATCAACCATGATCCGCACGATCAACCAGCTTGAGGAACATCAGTCCGGTCTGATCGAGATCAATGGCCACGCAATCAGCGCCGAAGATCCCAATATCGACAAGCTGCGGCAGGATGTTGGTATGGTGTTTCAGCACTTTAACCTATTCCCGCATATGACGATCCTTGAGAACTGCACGCTGGCCCCGATGCTTGCGCGAAAAATCTCGCAGTCCGAGGCCGAAGAGACCGCGATGATGTATCTGGAAAAGGTCCAGATCGCCAATCAGGCGCCCAAGTATCCCGGCCAGCTTTCAGGCGGTCAGCAGCAGCGCGTGGCCATCGCGCGCGCGCTGTGTATGAAGCCGGATATCCTGCTGTTTGACGAGCCGACCTCGGCATTGGACCCCGAAATGATCGGTGAGGTTCTGGACGTCATGGTTCGTTTGGCCGAAGAAGGCATGACCATGATCTGCGTGACCCATGAGATGGGATTTGCCCGCAAAGTTGCTGATCGGATCATCTTTATGGATGCCGGTGAAATCATCGAAGAGGACGATCCCGAAAGCTTCTTTACCAATCCCAAGAGCGAGCGGACGAAGAATTTTTTGGAACAAGTTCTAGTTCATTAAGGAGCAAGAACTCACTCTTAGAAAGTCAAATTAGTTGGGCATCCAGCTAGAACACACTTCGCTACAACTCTGGGTGTGGTCTCTTCCTCAGAACATCCCGCTTTGTACGGTAGAAGGATATATGTCCAATGAAAGCTCTTGTTTTGGCTCATATTCAGTTTAGGCTTGCATTTGAGTTGCTCGATAGAAATGGCTTTGGTCCATTTCTCTTTACAAACTGAACGCTTTGGGAACTTGGGGTTGCGTATCAAAATTCCAATAAATCGCTGGGGTGAATAACTTTGTAGCGGCTGGTTTAACTCGACGTCGCGATAGCATTAAGTCAAGAGTCTTGTCGTGCTTGTCGACAGCTCGATAGAGGAAAAACCACGCGCCTTTTAATTTGATGTACGTTCGGTCCATTCTCTACGAACGATCACACGGGTTTTTGCGTCGGTGTGCTGCCTCCGCGATTGCACCAGAATATTGTGCTACCCGTCAGTTTAGCGTTTTGTGGTCTACTGAAACACCGCGTTCCGTCATGATTTCTTCCAGATCCCGGTATGAAACACCGTAGCGTAGTTGGATGAATACCGCGTGCAAAATCACGTCTTTCGGAAAATGCGCACCCTTGAAGGAAACCATGAGCTGACTTTCGGCTGAAATACATGAGCGGCTATTCACTCTCAGCATTCCCGAGTGTCAATGGTCAAAATTTGTAACATATCGACGTTGGAACCTACGGGCTCGACAATCCAGTCAAAAGGTTCGCGACACATCCCAAACGGCTTACTATTGCTTGAAAGTCAAAGAAATGAATTGCTTTTCTGGCTATGGTATTCACGGAAAGAAGTGAGTTTTGTAGCCAATTGCCATGACGAAGTTGACCTGAAAGCAATGCACGGAGCAACGACAGCAAGAATTAAGCCGGGTTTTTGAAGAATAAGCCTCAGACAAGAAAGGGAAATTCTCTGATCAGTGGTTAAATTGGCGCCGCGCTCCGTCAATTTGAAGTCCAAGCCGCCAATCTCTTGAACGACGTCTTGCAGGGCAACACTCTCGGCGACTTTTATGATTTGCTCGTCCGATGGACGTTCCTTTAGACCTAGGGTCAAAGCCCGACGCAGGCTGCCTTTCAGGATCAAGGGTTGGTCAGTGAGAATTCCGACAGATCGGCGCAGGCTTCCAGGCGTTAGTTCTGAAATGTCTCTGCCATCCAGTTTTAAAGACATGTCCCCGGGCGATGCGTTGCCAAGCAGGGCGATTTCGATCTGGTCCATCAACGTGCTGGAAATAACGGCCTGTTCCCCGGGGCATATTTTTAATTCCGGGCCATGTGTGGTGGTGATTTCAACCGAAACGGGTTCTTTGCGCAGGTGTGCTTTCGCGCTTCGCGATGCCGCCAGCGGGCGGTTCAAAGCACGGGACAGGTTGTTATAGGCCGCCCGATATTTTGCGGCATGATCGCTGGCCGTCATCGCATTGCGTAAAGGTCTGATCATCAGACCCAGAGCCGCCAAACCGGCCGCGATTGTTCCCGCAGATAGGCCGCCAGTTCCGCCGATCATCGTGATCAGGCTTGCGGCGATTGCGGTTGAGAACTCTGGCACGGCCTTTCGGACTTCGCTCAGACCCCGGCGCGCGCAGGCCGCATCGGCCACGCGGTCTGCCCGGCGGTCCAGCGACCTCATCTCGATGTGGCGCCGTCCCAGCACCGAAAGCCTTGGCGCAATCGGCAGGCGCTCGGTGACATCTGCTGCCAGCCGCGCCCGCAGTTTTCGCAATTTGCGGTGCGCGTCCAGAAGTTTGCGCTGTGTCAGCGCCGCCCAAAACGCTGAGGGCAGGATCGCGCAGACCGCCACCCAGACAAACCGCTGGTCAAGGTAGATCAACACAGCTGTTGCTGCGGGCAACAAAACGGCAGCCTGAATAAGCCTTGGTAAGCCAAGGCCAGGCCAATCCTGCAATGCCGACAGGTCACCGGTAAAGCGCAGGACATGATAGCCCATGCGTCTTTGGTCCAGATCGCGTTGATCGCTGCGGCTTGCGTGATCGAACAGCCGCAGGCGGACGTCTTTGGCGTAGGTCTGACCCAACCGCTCCGCGAGTGTCCTGAAGATCAGTTGCATCAGCGCGCCGCACAGCCCCGCTACGCCGATGACTGTAATCGGAAGAACGGGCAGGTCCGATCCGGCGTGCAAGGCGACAAAGACCGTGCGCGTTGCAATGGCCACCGCCGCAAAAGCGGTGGCCTGCGAGAGGGTCGCAAACAGAAGCCAGACAAACAGGCGACGCCTTTGACCCTCAAGCAGTCCAGGGGGGGTCATGCGGCGTGCCGGGTCCGCTCGATCCCGGCGCGTGCGGCCAATGTGTTCGCATAGGCCGGATCAAGAAGCTGACGGCGCGTCAGAACCTGAACACCTGTCGCAGCCTGGGCTTCCTCGACCGCCATGGGCGAACATGACAGCATCCCTGTCAGTGCAATGGGTCGGATCCCATTTCGGCCCAGCTCAGCTACACCTCCTGCGGCTGCGACCGGATCGGCGCAGGCAAACAAGTACTTCGAAAACCGGCCACGGACGGAGGCGTCGGCCAGCAGGGCGGCGGTCTCCCGCTGGAAGATGCCGTCGGCCAGTTCCATCACCGCGATGTCGCAACCAAGGGATTCTGACTCGCCCAGAAGCGTATCAATGCCCGCAACGATGCGCGGCATAGGTTCCAGATAGGTCGTAACCATGCCTGCGTCGGTAAAATCGGCCACAAAGGATGCACCAGCATCGACAAAGGAGTTGTAATCTCCAAACGCGCCGGTCCCGGTGCCTTTCAGCACTGCCACCTGCCACCCGGCCTTAGTCAGACCATGGGCCAGGGCGGCTGTTGCTGTTGTTTTGCCCGAGTTCATTGCGGTTCCAACCACACAGATCACCGGAATCTGCGCCGGCCTGGTACGTTCGGGCAGGGCGAAACCACTGGTGTTCAGAACAACACCGTCCTTTGAGGTGATGCGCCCCAGCGGCTGAATGCGGGTCGGGGGTTTGATGCGCTCGTTTCGTTGCACCATGCGCCCGAGACAGCCTCCGCCAGCAAGCATGTCGCTGCCTTTCCTGTCGATCTCAGCCAGCCCTTCGAACTGATCGGGCGCGTATCGCGCGCCGCAGGGCAGCACAACAAGATCACCGGGATACAGGGTTGAGGGCCGTCCCGCAGGCAACTGAATGCGTTGGTGGTTGCCGATTGATGCGACAAGGCCAAGGATCAGATCTCCGGGTTGCGCCTGCGCAAAGTCTTGACGCAACCCATGCGCCAGCCTCTGATCGATGCGTCTGGTTGCAAAACACCATTTTGCATCTTTGAAGTGATAGTTTTTCATGGGTAATCTCCTGTTTTCAAAGATTTTAAACTTCACAGACAAGCTTGGTTAAGCCCGCTTCGGCGCAGTTGGCGAAGCTGTGCGCGCAGTTGGGGATTTCCGTCAGCGACAGATCAGGAACGATCCCCCGCGCCTCGGCAGCGGCGCGAAAAGCCCTGCAATAGTGCCGTGCGCGGGCCAGCCGGTTGCGGCCTTGGACATCGTCGATATCATGCCCTTTTCGAAGGGCATCATCCCGTTGATGATCCTCGGCACCCACGTAGACCCGAAGCTTGAGTTCGAGGTAATTTCGCAACTGGTTGTGGGCCAGAGCGGGAACGTTCATCTTCCGAGGCTTGTCCGCCGGGGCCAAACCCATCGGAAAGGGTTGAGTAAAATCCGGCAGACAATACCAACCAGCAGCTGCGATATGCAGGCTGGCCACACGTTGCGGGTACAGCATCGCAAATCGATGTGCGAGCTGTGCGCCGCCGGAATACCCGAACAGGTCTACCTTGTTGGTTCTCGCAACGCCCATCTGTTCAACCAAGGCGAGCATTGCGAGAAGGGATCGATCCGGTCGGTAGCTGCCAATACGCTGGAAATGGTGCCAGTGCCTTTTTGAGAAACGAGGCGTGATCAGAACCTGTCCCTTGGCGTTACAATAGCTTGCAAAGGTCGAGCCAATCACGGATGCCCGCCGCGAAATTCCGTGCAAAGCCAACAAGGGAGGGGTATCGGGCGCGGGAATGCTCGGGATGTGAACATCGGCGGACAGTGTGCGTTCGCCGACGCGGACCGAAAACCGGGTGGTCGTCATTGGCCCGTTGACGGGGGGAACATCCATCGCGGTATCGAACATCATTTCAGCTCCTGATTGTTTGATCTCTTGCGGGGACAACGATGGTGATTGCGATCTATTCCAACTTTTTTGAAAATTGTGTTTTGGGCCGGTCAGAACCCGCTGCGTCGGGTCAAAACGATGCGCGTCTTCATTTTTTCTTCGATCCTGTGGAATAATTCTCACTACCATCCGTTGTCATTGAACATGACGCGAAACGGGAGAGACGGCATGACGGACCGGTTCCGTAAAGATCTGGCAGCGCTAGTGCCGAAACTGCGCCGGTTTGCTTTGTCTCTGGCGGGCAACCAGCCAGACGCCGATGATTTGGTGCAATCTGCCTGTGTGAAAGCGTTAAAAAACGCGGCTCAGTTTCGCGAAGGGACGCGTATGGACAGTTGGATGTACCGGATTATTCAAACCCTCTGGATTGATGATCGCCGGCGCGCCAAGACACGCGGGGCGCCTGTAGAACCCGAACTGGCGGGTCTGAGCGATGAAGGGCTTTCCGCACGTCTGCCCGAAGATCGGATGATGCTCGATATGGCACGAAACGCCATGGGTGCGTTACCCGAGAAGCAGCGCATTGTGCTGTCTCTCGTTGCGGTCGAGGGGTTGAGCTACAAAGAGGCTGCAGATGTTCTGGAGGTGCCGGTTGGCACGGTTATGAGCCGTTTGTCACGGGCCAGAGACGCTCTGCTGCCGCAGTTGGGGATGACGAAAGGGCCGATGCAATGAGTGCAAAACCTACAATGGAGCCGTCCCGTCTTGCAGCTTTTGCGGATGGGGAACTTTCACCCGAAGAGGCTGCCGCCGTTGTCATGCATTTGGCGGATCACCCTGAGGATCAGGCCTATGTCGACAATCTTATGGCCGCAAATGAAGCCCTGTTGCAGGCGTTCAGCGAACCGCTGGGTGAGCCCGTGCCCGGTGAGATCAAGAATGTCATTCTGGGTGAGGCGCAGACAGCCAAGATCATACCCTTTCGCAAACGACCCGCCGTGTGGATAAGCACGGCTGTGGCGGCGATGTTGGCGCTTGGCGTATTTTCAGGTCCCGACCTGTTTGCGCCGGTCGCTGCGCCAAACTTGACCTTGGGGCCGATCGACAGTGGTTCGAACCTGTCAACCGCGTTGAGCCGTCTGCCGTCTGGTGTGCCTGAGTCGTCAGGGACGGATCAGGAGTTCATGATCCTCGCCACGCTGCCGATCTCAGATGGGTATTGCCGCGAGTTCGAGGTCATCAATCGTGCTAAGCAACGCATCGACCTCGGAATAGCATGCATAACCTCCGACAGTTGGGTGGTGGAAGTCACGATGTCAGAGCCTTTGTCCGCATCCGGCACAGAAGATGGGTTTGTGACGGCAAGCGGTACTGAAATGCAGGGATTGATGCCGTTTTTAGATCGGTTGGGGGCAGGGGCTTCACTTGCCCCCGACGCTGAGGCGGACCTGATTGCAAACGGCTGGATGCCCTGAGGTTCTGGTTAACACAGAGTAGCTGCATTCAGAAGACCATGGCCGAACACGTCGTCAGCCCCGGGTGCGCCCAGGTCTTGTGCGGTGTTTCTCAGACGTTCGCGCACCTGATCAGGTGATAACGTGTCATCCTGCGAAAGCATGATTGCGACCGCCGCAGTGACAAAGGGAACCGCAAAAGATGTTCCCGACTTCAGGCGCGCACCGCGAATGGATGTGGCGGACAGCATGTTGACGCCCGGCGCGGTGATGTCGATATGCGGGCCGCGCTGTGCTTTCCGGTAAATGCGTGTCCGCGCGTCTACGGCTGTCACGGCCAAAACTGTGTCAAATGCTGCGGGATATCTCAGCTCGCCGGACGGGCCTTCGTTGCCCGCCGCCGCGACCATAACGATTCCGTCTTCTTGCACCATCTGGTTAACGATGCTTTCCAGCAGGCTGTTGTTGGGGCCGGTCAGTGACAGGTTGACGACGCGAACGCCACGGGCTTTCAAAACGTCCAACCCCCGCAACACTGAGATCACGTCAGCACGTTCATCCGATCCTTCGCGCGCAAACGCATCCACCGCAATGACCTCTGCGCCGTGAATCAGCCCGGGAACCCGGCTGTCCGGATCGCCGATCAAAAGGGAGGCCACTGCTGTGCCATGGATCGCTTTGGACGGCGCAAGGGTCTGGTCGGCAAGCTGAATCAACTCCAATCGAGCACCGGTCATTATTTCGTGCTCGGCATTTATCCCGGTATCGATCATCCCTACCGGCACTCGCACAGGGCAGGTCGCCTGAGCAAAATCAATACTCGGCCACTGGATCATCTCCCAAGCAGGGCAGTTTTCATGCCAACACGGGTCCGATGACGCCACGCGCGTTTCGCTTTGTTCAAAGCGGTAATAGTGATTGAAATCCGCAGTGACGCCCGATGGCAGCGCGCGTACTCGTTCCCGCGCGGCTTCCAGATCCAGCCCACCCGGCGAAGTCAGCCGCGTCAATACCTGATCAGAGGCTTGAAGGGTTTCTGTCGCCGATATCGCAAAGCCTTCGGATATAAGTTGCTCCAGATCCTCGGCGGATGCATCGGCGACAATTATCTCAAACGGCGCGCGCGTTGGCGGCGCGACAGGTGCTGGCGCTGGGGCCTGAGCAGGTACTTGCGCGGGTTGCTGTGCCGGTGGTCCGTTGGTCAGCCGTCTGATGAGGTTGCCAATAGGGTTCTCGCCAGAGGATCTTTGATCACCTCCTGAGCTACCACCACCTCCGCCTCTGCTGCCCCTATCCCCTCTGTCATCGTCCCGATCGTCATCGCGGTCATCATTTCCATCATCCCTGTCGTCGTCATGATCGTCTGCCCATGCGACAGCAACAAACGAGAGTTGCCAGCTCATCGGAACGGCAAGTAGCAGAGGCAACAACAAGCTGAGCACGAGGCTGGTTTTAAGAAGCTGAGTTGATATCTTTCTCATATGAACATCCAGTTCAGACTTACATGATCCAAAATAACAACGTTTCGCGCTTGGGTTTATTCCAAAAAAATCTTTCGAAGTAGCTGTCAGAAAATCAAGAGTCAGTCTCAAGCAGGCCCATAGAATGAAGTTCAATATTCGTACCAAGTTTGCTCAAAGGTTCTGTCGCAAAATTTACTCCCAACTGTCATTCCGACTGCGGTTTTGATAACGCGCGCTCGGATAAGACAGGAGCAGACCATGACGATTTCATTCAAGGGTGCACATTTTCGACAGAACGTGATCCTGCATGCAGTCTTTTTCTACCTTCGATACGGGGTGTCGTACCGTGATCTTGAAGAAATCGCGGCCGAACGTGGTGTTGACCTGGATCATGCGACGCTGAACCGCCGGGTAGGTAAATGTGTCGTTCTTATGGCCGAAGCGGCGCGATATCGAGAGCGCACTGCAGATGGTCTTGTCAGAAGAACTTTGCTTGAGCGGGGCAGGGCGGTTGCATAGCATTTAGGAATGACCAAACCTGCCTCTTTCAAGTACTTCAAAACCAGCCCAGAGATCATCCGCCTTGCGGTGATGCTGTACATCCGATTTCCACTCTCGCTTCGGAATGTCGAAGATCTGTTGCACGAGCGAGGCATCGACTTGAGCCACGAAACTGTCCGATATTGGTGGAACCGGTTCGGGCCGGTGTTTGCTGCGGAGATCCGAAGAAAGCGTGTGCAGCAGCTGCGCGCGTTCTCGAAATGGAAGTGGCACGTGGACGAGGTTTTCGTAAAGGTGAATGGCAAGCGACATTATCTGTGGCGTGCAGTAGATCACGAAGGTGAAGTGCTGGAAGCAGTTGTCACCAAGCGCCGAAACAAAGCTGCAGCACTGAAATTTCTCAAGAAATTGATGAAGCGGCACGGCTGCGCCGAAGAGATCGTCACAGATCGCTTCGCTTCCTACAAGGCTGCCCTTAGAGATTTGGGTGCTCTCGAAAAACAACAGACGGGCAGGTGGCTAAACAACCGCGTCGAGAATTCGCACCTGCCGTTTCGACGACGCGAACGCGCGATGCAGCGTTTCAAGCGCATGCGAAGTCTACAGAAATTCGCCTCCGTCCATTCCTCGGTCCTCAACCACTTCAACCAGGAAAGATCGCTAGCCAGCCGAGACACCTTCAAGTTGACACGCGCCGCCGCTCTTAGCGAGTGGCGTCAACTTTGTTCCGGATAGGTTCGCGGTTGCCGCGGCAAACTGAGACTGGTTCGAATTCGTCTGACAGCACCCAGAGGACAATTCAGGCGCTAGTCTCAGTGTCGCATTTTAGCGGGGTCGCTTTGTGCTGGATTTCCCTGATAACCTGAAGTTTACAGGGAATTTTCGAAAACCGGGACTGATTTCCGTCATTTTTCCTATCAGAACTGTATGTTTTTCAGAGGTTTATGCTGCAAATTCCCTGATCCCCAACAAGCGAAAAACGCTAAGATTAACGAGCAACCGGCCGGCACGATAGGCACTTTGTCGGTATCGATTTTTGAATGAAGTTAGCGGTACGAGTTTCCGAACTTATTCAAAGTACTCGGGATGGCGTTCGTGAATAAACGCGATAGTGTCGTCGAGGCGGGATAAGTGTTTTCTGACTGCGTTTTGCGCTTTTGACAGATCCCGCGAGGCAAGCCCATTTGCGATCTCATAGTGGTCTTCCAAAATGGAATTCGCCTCGCGATCTTTCTCAAGACCAAGCATACAGAGACGATCTACTTTTTGTTTGCATTCCAGCATAACTTCGAACGCTAACGGGTTGCCGCCAAGGACGTAGATTAGTTTGTGAAAATCGTAATCGAGCGCGTGAAAGGCAGATAGATCCCCTTGCGTCAGAGCATTCTCCTGAAGGGCTAAGTTTTCGCTTAGCTTCGCATCCCGATCTGAATCCCAAGTCTCAACCGCCATGTAAACTATTTCAAGTTCGACGGCCCTTCGCACCAAACGAGCAAGCTCTAGGCGATCCATTGAAAAGCCGCGCACCTCGGTTGCTTTTTGAGGTCGGATAAGTAGCAAATCCTCATTTCCAAGCCTGGTGAAGGCGTTGCGAACAGGTTGGCGAGATACGCCGAATCGACGTGCGACTTCCGTCTCGGACAATTTTGTGCCGGGAAGAATTTCGAGCGAAACGATCTGATCGTGCAGTGTTTCGTAGACGGCATCAGTGGTCGTTCGGGTTCTAATTCCGTCCACGATTTTTTCTTTCATCCTCTGATTCATAATCCTGTCGCCACAGTCTGAGAGGTGGTTAAGGAACTGTTTTATATATTAAAAAGCCATAGTTCGTACGTATTTGGAAAGGCTTTTTCGGTTAATATCAAAGAGCCTGTAACCATTGAAGTCAAGGCCGTCACATGTTTCAAACGAGTTGTTGACACAACTTGGATACTAGTGTCCTTATTGGTTCAGCAGTGATTCCGGCTCTGGGAGGAAGCAGGAAGTTTTGTGACTTTCATCCTCCAGACGACACATTTTGGCCTGTTGCTGCTCAGAAAAAACGGGAGGAGACCCATGACTTCTACGAAATCGCTTTTTGCAGCAGTAACCGTTGCACTGATCGCCTCTTCAGCATCGGCTGAAAGCTGGCGCGCTTGGAACATTCACAATGACGGCCACCCCAATACGGCGGCGATGGACAAATTTGCTGAGCTTGTTGACACAGCCACAGATGGTGAAGTCACGGTAGATGTTTTCCACGGCGGCGTTCTTGGCTCGCAACCCGATGCGCTGGAGCAAGTGCGTATTGGAGCCATCGAGGTTGGCAACTTCAACCTTGGCCCGATTGGTCCGATGGTCAAAGAGGCAAACCTTGTATCGCTTCCGTTCATCTTCAAAAGTGTGCCGCACATGTTCCGCGTGATGGAAGGTGAAGCTGGTGCGGTCGTTGCCGAAGCGATGGGTGAGGCAGGAGTTCTTCCCCTTGCATATTTTGATGCTGGAGCCCGGTCATTCTACAGCCAGAAACCAATCAACTCTCCAGCCGATGTGGAAGGTCTGAAGATCCGAGTTATGAACAACGATCTCTACACTTCGATGATTTCGGCTATGGGTGGAAATCCGTCTCCAATGGCTTTTTCGGAAGTACAACAGGCACTGAAAACAGGCGTTGTTGATGGGGCGGAGAACAACTTCCCGTCGTTCAAAAACGTCGGCCATTACGAAGTGACGTCGCACTATTCGCTGTCTGAGCATTTGATCATCCCCGAGTGCATCTGTGTGAATACAGCCAAGTTCAACGCGCTTAGCCCCGAACTACAAGAAGCTGTACGTAGTGCGGCACAAGAAGCGGCTCTGTATCAGCGCGAACTGTGGGCTGTTGGATCTGAGCAAGCGCGCTCTGACGTTGAAGCGGCTGGCATCACTGTCAACGAAATCGCAGACAAGGGTCCCTTCCAGTCCGCGATGGACGTAGTCTATGCCGACTACCTAGCTGCCAACCCAGATATGAAAGCGTTGGTCGAGATGGCTCAGGCCACTGAGTGATTTGCCAAAGCGAATACAGTTAAGCGCGTCCGGTTTCCTTCAAAGAAGCCGGACTCGTAAAACCAAAAAAAAGGGGGCGGCATGCAAGTTTCAGGCAAGACATCAGAGTTTCTACGGAGGATGGATTTCTTCCTCGACCTGCTCGCCCGCCTTTGTACCGTGTTGGCCGGCGTCGCCATCGTGACTATGACCGCCATCTTCGCGTGGCTGGTCTTTGGCCGGTACGTCCTCAATGACACGCCCACCTGGGTTGAACAGGTATCACTTTTACTTGTCATGGTTATTGCCTTCCTCGGCGCAGCAGCCGGAGTGCACAACCATACCCACCTCTCTGTTGTTCTTTTTCGGGGCATGGTGTCGCCGAAAGTACGAACAGTCTTTGTCTGCTTCACAGATATGCTGCTAGCCGGATTTGGCGCGATGATGTTCTGGTATGGACTTGAATTGACCGAATTCAAATGGGGCACGTTGATCCCGCTTATTCAATGGCCCGAGGGCCTGAGATCCCTGCCTATGACAATTAGCGGAGCATTGGTCCTTCTGTTTTCCATCGGTCATCTGATCCGCCTGTTTCTGGGCGAGGATGCGCGTCAAGACAGTATAGATCAGGGTTAATCATGGGACTTGCAGTTCTTCTCGGGGTCTTTGCCCTTTCCGTCATCATCGGCACTCCGGTCGCCTACGCACTCGGGATTTCTGCCTTGGCTGCGTTTTGGTATGAAGGCTTGCCCTTGTTCGTCGGCTTTCAACGAATAGTCGCAGGAATCAACGTTTTTTCGCTTATGGCGATCCCGTTTTTCATTTTCGCTGGAGAGCTGATGTTTCATGGCGGGATAGCCGTTAGATTGGTCAGGTTCGCGCAAGCTGCTGTGGGTGCCGTGCGCGGCGGGCTTGGCATTGTAAACGTGTTTTCCTCCATGCTTTTTGGCGGGATTTCAGGTTCGGCGATCGCGGACATCTCCGCGCTGGGCTCAATTCTCATCCCCGTTATGAAAGACAAGGGATACGATGCTGACTATGCGGTGAATGTGACAGTGACATCTTCTATCGCCGGGATCATCATTCCACCCAGTCACAATATGATCATCTTTGCTCTTGCAACGGGTGGTGTGGTGTCAATATCCAAGCTGTTCTTGGCGGGCGTGGTCCCCGGCATCCTGATGTGCTGTTGCTTGGCAATTGCCGCATATGTGGTCGCAGTAAAGCGCGGCTATCAGGCTGAACGGTTTCCAGGATGGACGGCGCTGGCGTACGCGTTTATTGGCTCCATCCCCGGCTTGCTGACTGCCGTCATTATCGTCGGAGGTGTCCTATCAGGCATCTTTACTGTAACAGAGTCCGGTGCATTCGGGGCTATGTATGCCTTTGTTGTCACGCTGATCGTCTACCGCAGCCTGTCATGGGATGCCTTTAAGACGGCTGTAATTTCCTCAGTGCGCACAACGTCGATGGTCATGATCCTGATCGCCTGTGCCGGGGCCTTCGCGTACATGCTGACCTACAACCGCGTACCAACCAAAACGGTCGAGTTCCTTTTGGGTATAACCGAGAACCCGATCCTGATTTTGCTGATGATCAATGCCGTTCTTTTGCTGCTTGGCATGATTATGGATATGGCAGCTTTGATCCTCATCTGCACGCCGATCTTCTTACCGGTGATGAATATGCTGGGGATTGATCCGCTGCAATTTGGCATGATCCTTCTGGTGAACCTTGGTCTGGGGCTTTGCACGCCTCCGGTCGGGACCTGCCTGTTTGTAGGCTGTGCGGTTGGCCAGTTGCCGATGGAAAAAGCCATTAGAACGATCTGGCCTTTCTACCTTGCGATCTTCGCAGCGCTGATGCTGATCACCTTCGTTCCTGCCATCTCGCTCACACTTCCCACTCTCCTAATCGGCCCATAAAGCCCAAAGGATGCCGCTATGCTGAATATCAAACGATTGGACATTGAAGAGGCGCGACGGCTGATCGCGGTCGCTAGGCTCAAAGCCGAAGATATCGGGGTGCCTATGTGCATCGCTGTTACCGATGAGAGTGGTATACTCATCGCATTTGAGCGAATGGATGGCGCCAAGATTACCAGCGTCAATCTGGCGATCGACAAGGCTTATACCGCATGCGGCATCAAAAAGAGCACGCAAGCCTTGGGTGCAGTCAGTCAACCGGGAATGCCAGCGCATGGCATCTCCTCGGCCTTAGGCGGACGTATGGTGACCGTTGCCGGCGGTCTTCCTGTGCTTGCTGGTTCTGATGTCGTCGGCGGCATTGGTGTTAGCTCAGGCTCGCCTGCGCAAGATCATGACGTCGCCCAAGCTGGGGCCGATGTCTTTTCCAAAATGAAAAACCCAAACGCTTAGGAGGCGCATATGTCGAATCCAAAAATCGGTTTCATTGGCCTAGGCCAAATGGGCAGCAAGATGGTTGAATGCCTCCAAAAAAATGGTTTTGATCTTGTGGTCATGGGCCGCAACAAAGCGGCGGTTGCCCAAACCGTTGCGCGCGGAGCGGTCGAGGTGAGCACCCCTAGGGAACTCGCCGCGGCCAGTGATATCGTCATGCTCTGCGTGACAACATCCGACGTGGTCGAAAGCCTGATCTACGGCGAGAATGGTATTCTCGCCGGGATCAAAGAAGGCGCGGTGGTCATAGATTTCGGCACGTCCATTCCAGCGTCAACAAAGAAAATTGGCGCGGACCTTGCGACAAAAGGGGCTGGGATGCTCGACGCGCCGTTGGGGCGTTCACCTTTGCACGCTAAGGACGGTTTGCTGAACATCATGGCAGCGGGCGATATCGAAACGTTTGAAAAGGTCAAACCTGTGCTCGATGTGCAGGGCGAGAACGTGTTCCATCTCGGTGCGCTCGGCGCGGGACATACGACCAAGCTGATCAACAATTTCATGGGTATGACAACAGCGTGTACCATGAGCCAGGCATTTGCAGTTGCAAAACAAGCGGGCATCGATGGCCAACAGCTTTTCGAGATCATGTCTGCGGGCCCGTCCAATTCTCCATTCATGCAATTTTGCAAGAATTACGCCGTCGATGGCGTAAGTGATCTTGGGTTTTCGATCAGCAATGCCAACAAGGACATCGCCTACTTCGTTCAGATGATTACTGACATTGGAACGCGCTCCGAAATCGCTGAAGGCACTTCCGCAAATCTTCAAACGGCGCTTGATGCAGGGATGGGCGAAGGCAATGTACCCGAAATCTACGACATGTTCGTCAAACGCGGTGCAGCTTAGGCGACCCACAATGGCACACGACAACTTTCAAAGCTGAGCAAAGATGAGGGATGCCCATGAAACTCGCTGGAAAATCGGCAATTGTAACTGGAGCCGGCCGCGATATCGGTGCAGCAGTCGCTCTCAAGCTTGCCTCCGAGGGCGCAAACGTCGCAATAAACTATTTTGCCAGCAGCGCAGGCGCTGAGGACGTTGTGGCCAAGATCAAAGCAAATGACGGGACCGCATTCGCGCTTCAAGGAGACCTAACGCAGAAAAGTGACGTTGACGCATTGGTGGCGCGATCTCTCGGGGAATTCGGCAGTATTGAAGTTTTGGTCAATAATGCGGGCGGTTTGGTTGCCCGCAAAACAGTCGCAGAGTCCTCACTTGAACATTGGCAGTATGTGATGGACTTGAATCTGACCAGCAACTTCATGATGACGAACGCCTGTTTGGCTCATATGAAAAGCGGTGCAATTGTCAACTTGGCAAGCCAAGCTGCTCGCGATGGCGGTGGCCCCGGCTCAGTTCCCTATGCGACCTCAAAGGGCGCGATCATGACGCTGACGCGGGGTTTGGCCAAAGAGCTGGGCCCGGATATCAGGGTCAATGGGCTATGCCCTGGGATGATAGATACCGATTTTCATAACATCCACACACCGGACGCAGGACGTCGCGGCTTCGAAGCCGCTGCGCCAATGAAACGTCAGGGCACCATTGAGGATGTCGCAAACCTTGTCCTATTCCTAGCCTGCGACGACAGTGCTTTCATTACAGGAGCTAATGTCGATCTGAATGGTGGAATGCTTTTCTCATAGCGTAGTGGAGGTACACCTTGCCTGAATTTCCAGTTGTCTCGACAGGAGAGAATGTCACACGGCAAGTTCTCTCTGATCATCCCAATCTCATGGTTGTTGCCTTTCGGTTCAGCAAAGCAGGTGCGATAGGCGCGTTGCACAGCCATCCGCATGTCCAGTCAACCTATGTCGAAAGTGGCCGGTTCCGGTTCACTTTGGGCGAAAGTGACCAAGAGTTCGGGCCAGGAGACAGTTTTATCATTCCTTCAGATCAAACCCACGGATGTGTTTGCCTGGAACCAGGAAAGCTCGTAGATAGCTTCACTCCGCGGCGTGACGACTTTTTGTAGAACCCATGCGTATCTTAGCAATCGGCGAGTGCATGGCGGAACTTGCTCCCCAGGGCGGTCCTGGGGAGTTCAAGATCGGGTATGCTGGTGATACGTTCAACACGGCTTGGTATTTAGCGAAAATATCACCGAATACAGAGGTCGCTTATTTCACGACAGTTGGTGACGACAAACTGTCTCGCGAAATGCGAGCCTTTATTGACAGAACAGGCATCGATACCTCTCACATTCGCGAAATTTCGGATGGAACTGTGGGTCTCTATATGATTCACCTTTCCAACGGCGAACGCAGTTTTTCATACTGGCGCAACAACTCTGCAGCCAAACGGCTTGCGGACGACCCAGATGCGCTTGATCGTGCTATCGAAAAAGCGGATTTGATCTATTACTCAGGAATTACGCTGGGAATTCTTGGTCCTCAACCGCGTGAAAATCTACTTGGTGCTCTCCAAAGGGCGCGCGATGTAGGGAAAACCGTGGCTTTCGATACGAACATTAGACCCAAGCTTTGGTCGAGTACCGAAGAAATGAAGCGTTCAATCATGCGCGCTGGTGAGCTCTCGGATATCGTGTTGCCGTCTTTTGACGATGAAAGCGCGTGGTTCAATGACGACTGTCCGACCGCGACTCTTGAACGATATGCAAGACTTGGTGTGGAGCGGATCGTCGTAAAGAACGGCGAGCATTCTGTGGTTTATCAAGATGGGAATATTAGAGGGGAGGTGCCCACTAAGCCGGAAACGTCCGCTATTGATACAACAGCCGCCGGTGACAGCTTCAACGCTGGCGTTTTGCTCAGCGTATTGGAGAAAAGTGATTTCCGCGCGGGAATATCGTTGGGCTGCCAATTGGCCAGCTGCGTGATCCAAGCCAAAGGAGCGCTAGTTCCTGTCGATGCACTGCGTGTTACAGCCTGAGGCGATAAATCCCGACTTGTGTTTACCGTGGAATATGCGCACCGCACGGCCACTATCTGAAGAAAGGCAACTTTAACTCTTTAACAATAAAGGCACTAGAAAAGGTCATTCGCTTAAGTCCAATCAAACGACCGCAATACGCAGTGTGCCATTGGTCGTCTAGGTAAAAAGCAGATGTGAGTGTGCCCTAGTTTCAGCGATAATCTCAATGGCAATTGACGCTGGCGTCGGCCAGTTGGGGCGCAAGACTGCTTCAACAATATCCGCGTCAGCTACAAACTGCGCGTTATGTTTCGCCGCAAGATGGCGCATGTGGCGGTTTTCCTTCAGGCACATCATTTGGATAGTCCGGACGCCTCTGTTCTGCGTCATCGCGTACATCTGTTGAAACAAAGCGTCGCCAATCCCAAGTCCTCGCCACTCGGCTTCGACAGAGAATGCAGCCTCTGGCTTTGATGACCATGAATGAAAGAGGCCGCGCAGTTCCACAAGGCCCCTCAATTGTCCCCAGACAAACACCCCACAAGCGATACTGTCATACCGAAGGATGTTCTGTGCGTAGCTCAAGACGTATTTGGCGTTGACGGCTCCACAAAACCGTGCTCGCCGCGTTTCGATATCTAACTACAGAAAATGCCTACAGATGTTACTTTGATCGCCGGAACGGAGACGACGAACGATCGGGTCTTTTAGCGCTCTCATGACTTTCAGTTTTCGCGTTTCCTGTTTGGCAGGTTGGTATGGGCCAGCATTTTCGGGAGGAGGTGAAAATGCTGGCCCTTTGCGATGGCGCTCCCCGTTGGCTTTTTCGCCGCCGCTTATGCTGGCTTACTCTGGGAGGAGCGAGGACCAGCAAACTTGTGTAATCTTCTGACCTGAGGACCCACTTCTCTATTCATCAGCCATTAGTTTTTCGGCATATTCCGGGATCTCAGATCGCGAAATTCCGATCTGAGCGAGTTGGTAGTCACTCATATTCGAAAGCGCAGAGAGCATCCGGGCCATTTTCAGTGCTTTCAAAGCAGCTTTAGTCGTGGATCTGATCCACACCAAGAATGCGATTGATTGGGCGATCGCGTGATCGCGATACGTAGCAGGGGCTTGGGTGTTAACAGCCATAGGCGGCCTCCAACGCAAGATTTTTGATGCTGCTTCTCGAGATACCCAAATCTATTAAGTCACGGTCAGATAACACCGAGAGTTCATAGTAAGTTTCGCGATAAACCCTGCGTTTGGCCTGTGCCTTGCGTATCGTGTCCAGCTTTTGATGAAAGAACGTGCGGCCAGCTTCGAAAACGACATCCAGCGCGCTGTTTGATCGTGTAATTGCCATGATATTGCCTCGTCCATTGCTGCAATGCAGTATTTATGCTGCAATGCAGAGATAAGGGTATTTGGTAGCGCTCACAACTCGCCATTTTGGCAAAGGCCCCATGCCATATTGGAATAGCAAAAGGTCATGACATGGACATTTCTGCGCAAATGCTAATCTTTGCGACGGTTGTCGAGCAGGGCAGTATTTCTGCGGCTGCAAGATCAATGGGCCAGACCCCATCAGCAGTAAGTAAGCAGATCGGGTTACTTGAAGATCAGGTGCACTACCGCCTTCTGAATCGTACCAGAACGGGTGTCTCTCCAACGCGGGAAGGCCAAGATTTCTATGAAAAATGCAAAGCGATGGCTGACAAATTCAATGAAGCCAAAGCGATGATCCACAGCTTTGACGGTGTCCCACGCGGAGAACTCAGGATCGCATCCACTGTTGCATTCGGTAAGTCCCAACTGATTCCTGCTCTGCCAGAGTTCATGAAAGAGAACCCTCAGGTTCAAATGTCTTTGGATTTGACCGACCGAGAAATTGATCTTCGGAGTGAAGGCTTCGATGCGGCGATCTGCTTTGCGGAACAACGCAAGAATCCAGATATGGTCATTAGGCGCGTTATGAAGAGTCGAAGGGTACTATGTGCCTCACCTGAATACCTTGCGCGTTGTGGAACACCGTCGAATTTTGCCGAATTGGCTGAGCACAATTGCTTGAGAGTTGCTGGGAGAAGCCAACGGAACGCTTGGAACAGCATCGAACCGAACGCAGGCGAAAAATTTGAAGCAACGGGCAGCTTTGAGGGGAACAGCACCGATGTCGTCTTTAGAGCCGCTCTGGCTGGTATCGGGATCGCACGGCTGCCCTGCTATATGGCAAACAGGAAGTTTCTCTCCGGCGAACTTGTCCATGTCATGCCGGAGTATGCACCTCCCAGCACGGATATCGTCGTAATGTTTGCCGAAAGGCGGAATCTGGCACCAAAAACGCGCGCGTTTGTGGATTATCTCGCGCGGCGGTTTCGGGATACCGAAGAGAACCAAAGGAACGGCTAACCACGCACAAAAGTGATAATACTTTTGACCCGCAGATGAGCTGAACACTTAACGATGGATCGCTTCACCTAAAACCGTTGCGACAGTATCCTTCCATCGTTTCGACACGTTAAAAAAGTTAATAGTAGGCATAGCGGGCCAAGACCTTGTCGCAGAATCTTTAACTGCGAAGTTTAAGTTACCTTAGCTTCTAAGGTCTTGGCCAAGATGGGCCGAGGATTTCAACGAAAAGATATCAACGCATGACTGGCTTGGTAGCTTGTACCAATTACTTCAGATAGGTGTTGAACCAATCAATTGTGCGGTCCCAGGCTAGGTTTGCCATTTCCTCATCATAGCGTGGCGTACTGTCGTTATGAAAACCGTGGTTGGCGTTTTCGTATATATATGCCTCGTATACTTTGTCGTTGGCCTGAAGAGCAGCCTCAAAATCCGGCCACCCTGCGTTGATGCGCTCATCAAGCTCTCCCATTTGAATCAGTAGCGGCGCCTGAATTTTAGCCACATCCTCAGCTGCTGGCTGGCGACCATAGAACGGCACGCCTGCTGCCAATTCCGGGTAGGCCACAGCAATTGCGCTGACTACGCCGCCACCGTAGCAGAAACCCACTGCGCCGACCTTTCCGGTACTGTCATCTCGGTTCAATAGGTATTCAAATCCATTGAAGAAATCGTTCATCAACTCGACCCGGTCCACTGTCTTTTGCAGTTCGCGCCCATCTGCGTCGTTGCCGGGGTATCCGCCCACCGATGTCAGGCCGTCTGGAGCCAGAGCCATAAACCCGGCTTTCGCCAATCTGCGCGCGACATCTTCGATGTACGGGTTAAGGCCGCGGTTTTCGTGGATTACCAGTACCGCGGGCAGGGGTTCTTCAACGCCTGCGGGCCGGACCAGATAGCCCCGCACGTCACCGGTTCCATTTGGTGAGGGATAGGTGATGTAGTCTGCATGGATATCGGGATCGTTAAATGACACCTGCTGTGCTAGGGCATAGTTCGGACTAAGCATGTTCAGCAACGCGACCGCTGATAAACCGCCAACTGCAAATTTGCTGGCGCGGTCCAGAAATTGGCGTTTTGTGATTTTGCCGTGCGCATAAAAGTCATACAGATCAAGAAGTTCCTGGTCGAAGTCTTTTGCCGTCATACGGGTCATGGTGAAGCTCCTAAAGAGTTTTGTGATCCGGAGGGTTGGTAATTTCCCGTCAATGGGACTCGGTCGCGCTATTGGAGACTCAGCTTGGATTTACGCGGCCTTGAGATGCTCCAACGCAGCCTGCGTGCCACCTGCTGTATGCGGCACGCCGCTCTTGGCGAGACCCATTTCTACGCCTGAGAGTGTGGCCATCAACATCAGGTCGTTGAAATCGCCCAAGTGACCTATGCGGAAAACCTTGTCGGCTACTTTGGACAGGCCATTTCCAAGTGAGATATCATAGTGCTCCAGCGTAGTTGCGCGAAATACATCAGCAGAATGTCCTTCAGGTACTTTAACAGCGGTCAGTACGCCCGACTCCTGGCCTTGGCGAGCACACAATACCTCAAGTCCCCATGCTTGCACCGCAGCCCGCGTCGCGGCACCATGGCGGGAATGCCGTGCGAACACGTTCTCCAGCCCCTCTTCGTGCAACATATCGATGGCCTCATTTAGTCCATAAAGGAGATTGGTGCCGGGCGTATAAGGGAAGAACCCTTTCTGGTTGGGTTCGATCATATCATGCCAATCCCAATAACTTCGTGGCATACTCACGGATTTTGAATGTTCCAGTGCACGGTCGCTTACCGCGTTAAAGCTCAGACCGGGCGGTAGCATCAGTCCTTTTTGCGAACCAGAGACACAGACATCAACGCCCCAGTCGTCGAACCTAAAATCGATCGACCCTAGGCCAGAAATGGAGTCAACAATTAGGAGCGCAGGGTGCTTTGCCGCATCTATTGCTCTGCGTACTTCCTCAATCGACGAGACTGACCCAGTAGAAGTTTCATTGTGGACGACGCATACCGCCTTGATCTCGTGCTGACTATCTTCGCGCAGGCGGTCTTCGATCTGATTTGGATCCGCACCGCCACGCCAATCTCCTTCAATCAGTTCTGGCTGCAATCCCAGTTTTCCTGCCAAGTTGCACCACATGAAGGCGAAATGTCCTGTTTCGAACATGAGAACTTTTTCGCCTGGCGAAACACTGTTCACAAGTGCTGCTTCCCATGCACCGGTGCCGGATGAGGGGTAAATAAAGACGTTCTGCTTTGTCTTGAAAATGGTTTTTATCCCACTGAGGGCCTTGTTACCTACTTCAGCAAAATCGGGCCCCCGGTGATCAATGGTCTGTGTGCTGATGGCCTTCAGGATGCGCTCTGGCACAGCACTTGGCCCTGGAATCTGCAAAAAGTGCCTGCCCGCCTGACGCATTTGAAATGATCCTTATGCTGGTGCCAAAAGAGTGGTGCTATTAACCATTGCAAAAGTTAATTATGAATTCATTATTCAGTCAATGGGCAATTAGAGCCTCTAATTGGGCTTACTGGGAAGGGAAGGCGAACCTGATGTTAAAGAATGGATCGTTGTACCGCCGACTGTTGTCTGACGTGCGGGGAGAGGTGACGTCAGATCCGGCGTCGCTTGCGCGATACTCGACCGATGCCTCGATCTATCAGATGATACCTGACGCTGTTGTGATCCCCCGATCCACAGAAGATGTCAAAGCCGTGTTGTCTGTCACGCGGGACGAAGGATTTTCGGTCCTTCCTCGCGGTGGCGGCACGTCGCAATGCGGGCAAACGGTCAATCAGGGTGTTGTGCTGGACAACACAAAATACTTGAATCGTATTCTAGACATAGACGTTGAGAAACGTATTGCGCGCGTTCAGCCAGGTGTTGTGTTGGATCAATTGAACGAAGCGTTGAAGAAGCATGGCCTTTGGTTTCCCGTGGACCCCTCAACAGCGTCTCGTTGCACTCTTGGGGGGATGGCAGCAAACAATTCTTCAGGCGGAAAGTCTCTGCGGTACGGGATCATGCGAGATAACGTCCGTGCAATAAACGCAATTCTGGTTGACGGAAGCGAAGCGCGGTTCAGCGCTGAAACGCCCGCATCTAGCGATTATGCAAATCTTGTTGGCGACATGCGCGCACTTGGGCGTCGTGAGGCGTCTGAAATTGACGCCCGTTTTCCCAAGGTCCAGCGCCGTGTGGGCGGGTACAATATCGACGCGCTCGTCGGTAACGACGTCAACATGTCCCATTTGTTGGTGGGGTCAGAAGGCACGCTGGCTTATTTCACTGAATTGGAATTGAACTTGGCACGGTTGCCGGGTGAAAAAGTTACCGGCGTGTGCCATTTCTCGACATTTCGTGCTGCAATGGAGGCCACCCAGCACATCGTGACGCTCAACCCTCAGGCGGTAGAATTGATCGACGAGACAATGATCGCGTTGGGGCGCGATATCCCATTGTTTCGCGACACTATAGAGGCCTTTGTCAAAGGCAAACCCGAAGCCCTGCTACTAGTAGAATTCGCCGAGGGCAACGCTGAGGACAATGCCGCAAAACTGGTTAAGCTTTCCCAACTAATCGGAGATCTCGGCTTGTCTTTTACCGGAACGAAAAGCCGGTGGGGTGGAGTTGTTTCAATTACAGACACCAAGCTGCAGAATTCAATCGCCGAGTACCGGAAATCCGGCTTGAATGTCATGATGTCGATGAAGGAGGCAGGCAAGCCGATATCCTTCGTTGAAGATTGCGCTGTTCCGTTGTCCGACCTCGCCGATTACACCGCGGGCCTAAACGAAATATTCGACCGGCATGGCACCAAGGGAACATGGTACGCGCACGCCTCCGTAGGGTGCCTACATGTTCGTCCTGTCCTGAATATGCGGCAGGACAAAGACGTCAGCACAATGCGGGCGATTGCAGAAGAAACATTTGATCTGGTTAAGCGATACAAGGGTTCTCACTCAGGTGAACACGGTGACGGGATCGTGCGTTCTGAATTTCATGAAAAAATGTTTGGTCAGCGTATTATTTCCGCCTTTGAAGAGGTTAAGAACCGGTTTGACCCAATCGGGATGCTCAATCCTGGAAAGATTGTGAATGCGCCCTCAATGGATGATCGCCGTCTATTCCGCTACAGCCAAAACTATTCAGTCCCGGATTTCGAAACAGCGCTGGATTGGTCAGCTTGGCCGGGTACCGGAGGAGGATTTCAGGGTGCCGTTGAGATGTGCAATAACAACGGTGCGTGCCGCAAGCTCAAGGGCGGAGTTATGTGCCCTTCCTTCCGTGCCACCCGAAACGAGCGTGATTCCACACGTGGGCGTGCAAACACTTTGCGTTTCGTGATCAGCGGGCAGTTGCCGGGCGGTTTAGAATCCGATGCAATGTTGGACGCGATGAAGTACTGCGTATCCTGTAAGGCGTGCGCTCGGGAGTGCCCGACTGGCGTCGACATGGCGCAAATGAAGATCGAAGTACTGTCAGCGAAACGTAAAAAATATGGGCTAACACTGGCAAATAAATTGATAGCTTACCTGCCCAGATATGCACCAAAAGCTGCAAAAGTCGCGTGGCTAATGAATATTCGAAACAAAATTGGACCCTTGCGTAAGCTTTTGGAAAGCCCGACCGGTATTGCCGCGCGACGTGATCTTCCAGAATGGTCTTCCGTTCCGTTCCGAGATGACGAGGCCCAAGATAGTGATCCGCAGGTTCTTCTGTTTGCAGATGTATTCAACCGTTATTTCGAGCCTGACAATCTGCGCGCCGCGGTCCGGGTTCTGCGTGCGCTAGGGCTGCGTGTCGCCGTAGCACGGGATAACCACACTAAAAGAGCTTTGGATTGCGGGCGTACCTTGTTGGCTGTAGGTTGTGTGGAAGAAGCGCGACACGAGGCTCAGCGCGTGATTGACGCGACACGAGATATGGTTGCCAAAGGCATACCGGTCGTCGGACTTGAACCTTCATCTATCCTCACTTTCCGGGACGAGTATTTGGCTCTTTGCCCGGGACCGCAAACGGAGATGTTGGCGAAGGCCACACATACAATTGAGGAATTTCTGGCCGAACAGCCGAGCTTGCCTTTGAAACCGATAGATCGACCGATCTACGTCCATGGACATTGTCATCAGAAGGCACATGACGTCGTCACGCCTATGCTCAATCTCCTGAAGCGCATTCCTGAGGCGCAGGTTAACATGATCGAAAGCAGTTGTTGTGGTATGGCTGGGGCGTTTGGATATGCCCCGGAAACTGTCGATGTCTCGATCGACATGGCAAAGCTAGACCTATTTCCAGCTTTGGACGCGGCACCAGTAAATGCAATTGTTGTGGCAGATGGGACATCATGTCGGCACCAAATCACTGAGGGTACTCGACGGCAGCCCATGCATGTCGCTCGCTTGTTGGAAATGGTACTTGATGATTAGGACGTGGTTATGAATCTAACGGATGGCATCAAGCGCACAACACTACATGAAGAACTGGTCGAACGCTTGCGCAACCTGATTGTCGAAGATGTTCTGAAGCCGGGAGAGAAAGTGCCCGAGAAACAGCTCTGCGACTCGTTGGGGGTCTCAAGGACACCATTGCGGGAAGCCCTAAAGGTGCTTGCATCAGAAGGCTTTGTGGTACTCCAAGCCAACCGAGGTGCGCGCGTTGCCAGTGTCACGCGAGAAGAATTGGAGAATACGTTTCCAGTTCTTGCGACGCTTGAGCAACTGGCAGGAGAGTTGTCGTGTCAGAGCATGAACTCCACGGAAATTAAACAGATTGAACGTCGCCACGCCGATATGTTGAAAGCCTATAGGTCACGTGATCGACAGGCCTATTTTAAAGCCAATCAGGACATCCATCAGGCACTGATACGTGGCGCGCGAAACGACATTCTTGAAACCCACCACAAGCTGTTGGCGGCGCGGGTCCGCCGAGCACGTTTTGTGGCCAATCTGTCAGACGAACGCTGGGCGCAGGCAATTCGCGAACATGAAGCTATGATGGAGTTGCTTAAGGCTCGCGATGCAGATGGGCTTGGCAAAACTATGAAGCTACACATGATGAACAAGCTTTCTGCTCTTGTGAAAGCGCTTGAGGCAGAGGATGAGGCGTTTCGCTGACTTCTGTTCCAAACCGCTTACAAACTTTTCACGGATCGACCGCTAGTCAGTGCTGAGACTTGGAAATGGGGGTGTCAGCCGACAGTCCAGGGCTAGTTTGTTGAGATCACGACAAAGAGCGGGGTTAAGCCTTACACCGTTTTTACGACGGGCTTCAGCTGCGGCCATTTTGCCGTCTCCGGGCAAGCGCACTGGGTCATGACCGGGCAGTGGGGCTGATGCGCGCATTTCGGAAAAGACGCGGGCCGCGTTGGAAGCAAAGTCTTTTTCCATCCCAAACGCTGCCGGATTAAGCGCCATTACGAATTGCCCTGTGTTTGTGGATGAGGTCGTGTCTGAGGTAAAGTTGACCACGTCTGAGCCGAAGGCCGCGCCGTTCAAGACCCCGGCCATTAATCCGATAGCTACAGAAAGACCGAATCCTTTTGGACCGCCGATCGGCAAAAGAAATCCTTCTGACTTGCGGGCAGGGTCCGTCAATGGGTTTCCATCGCGCCCGACCATCCAACCCTCAGGCATAGGCTTACCTTGCTGCAACAGTGTCTTGATCTTGCCCATAGCGGCAACAGTCGTCGCCATATCAAAAACGAATGGATCAGGGCCATCGGCAGGCGCAGAGAAAGCGATAGGATTGGTGCCAAGAAGCAGGTCGCTTCCGCCATAGGGCGGAACGTGGTTCGCACTGCCAACCGCTGCGGCCATGCCAAGCATCCCGGCCTCGGCTTGTGGACGCACGTACAGTGCGAGTGGTCCTGCATGGTTGCCACGTCGAACACCGACCCATCCGATGCCGACCTCTCTCGCCTTTTCTATTGCAAGATCCCGAGCCGCCGACATAGCTAAATGACCAAGTCCGTCATCTCCGTCGATCAAAGCGGTTGCAACAGTCTCATGTTCTACCGTGATTTTTGCCGTAGGATTAGAACCGCCGCCCGCCAACCGGGCAAGGTACTGGCGCAGGCGAAATACACCGTGTGTGCCGTAACCATAGATGTCGGCCTCCACCATCGTCGAGGCCACCTGAACAGCGTCCGCTTTTGGCACACCTCGCGTTTCGAGTGCGCTCGCCACAAACTCACGCAGGGCCTGGCAGTGTATTTTCACAGGTTCAGAAGTCATCTCTGCCGACCTGCTCTTTATGCCAGAACACGAGTTTACGCTGTGTCCAAACCACCGTTGCAAAAACGGCCAGGCCGACGAGGCTGAGATACAGGATCAACGAGAACACCCGAGGTGTATTGAGCTGCGAGGCTGCAACACGTATCAGCTCACCAAATCCCTTTCCGCCGCCCAGGAACTCTCCTGTAATTGCACCTGCCATCACGCCAACTGCACCGATCTTGAGACCGGTGAATATCTGCGGCAGGCCAGTTGGCAGCTTCATCTTGATCAATGTCTGCATCCGGCTCGCGCCCATCGTCTTGAACAACATGCGCGCGTTTTCGTCGGCGGCGTGAAGCCCAGCGGCTGTTCCAACCACAATTGGGAATGTCGCAATAAATGCAGCAAGTGCCACCTTGGATTCAATGCCGAACCCCAGCCACGCCACAAACAGCGGGGCGAACGCGACTTTTGGCATAGTGTCGATGGCCACGAGGTAAGGCATCACTGCTTTTTCGCCAAATGCGGTTTCCCCGACTAGCACGCCCAGCGAAAAACCGATCGCGATCGCCAAGGCAAAGCCATAGATGACCTCCTTGAAAGTGATCCAAAGCGCACCCAGCATGTAACCTCCGGTCAAAAGGTTTTGTCCGACGAAAATCATGTCCCTAAGGGTCTCCATCGGGGTGGGCAGGATGATCGGCGATACAAGCCCCAAGCTTGTCACAATCTGCCAAGTGCCTACGAAAACGACGAAAACAAACGTCATCGCAATCCAACGGGGAACCGAGTCGATAAAGTGAACTTTCTGCTCCCAAACAGTGTCTTCTGCGGGGTCAGCGTCCTTTACGGAAGGCGAGTAGTCCTGAACTTGGCTCACATTTCTTCTCCCTTATCCAGGAGGCTGCGAATGTAGTCTACAATTGCGCCGAACTTAGGAGTCGTCATCATATCGAGCGTACGCGGGCGAGGCAGGTCGACTTCAACAATTTCAGCAATCCTGCCTGGACGTGGCTTCAACACGACGATTTCATCGGACAAAATCACAGCCTCTTGAATGGAGTGCGTCACAAGAAACGCGGTCGCTTCCTGTTCCCGGCAAATCCGCTGCAACTCCATATTCATCATGTCGCGCGACAACTCGTCGAGAGCGCTGAACGGTTCGTCCAACAAAAGCACGGCTGGTTCGGTTATCAGCATTCGACAGATCGACGCGCGTTGTGCCATCCCGCCCGACAATTCGTTCGGATATACGTTTTCAAAACCTTTCAAGCCTACGACATCCAAAAGTTCGTGAGCCTTTGCCATGGCTTGCTTGGCTGCTGCCTTTCCATCTCGGATCTCGATTGGCAGGACGATGTTTTCCACAGCTGTTTTCCATGGGAAAAGTGTCGCTTGCTGAAACATCATACCAATATCACGGCGGGTCCCAGTGACCGGCAACCCTTGAAGGATCACACGTCCTTTAGTCGGCGGGATCAGACCCGCCATGATCTTGAGCAGAGTTGACTTGCCGCACCCGCTGGACCCGATGACAGATGTGAAGCTTCCTTTCCGAAGCGTCAGATTAATGTCTTCGAGAGCGACCACCAGATTGCGCGCATAGGTCTTGCTTACGTGTGTCAACTCGTAGACCGGCGTGCCCAAGGGCGCGCCGGAAAACTCATGGGTGACTTCAGCGTTCATTTACTGACAGCCTCGTTGCCAATGGCAGCAAACTCATTGGTCCACGCAGCGCTCAGGTCATCAAGTGGTCCCGGAATTTCGCCGCCTGCGACCAGCGCGTCTTGCCATTCTTGCCAGACTTCGGCGGGATACCATCCCAGACCATTGCTTGGATCCGCCGCTATGGTTTTTGAACGCACGGCATCGAACAGTGCCGACTGGAACTCCTTGTCTTCGCCTTCTTGCGGATTGCCGTCGGCCAGGTGCTTCAACACGGCTTCGCGGTTGGCATCATCAAGTGCAAAGGCATGGCCACGAGCGAATGCGCGGCTCCAAGCCTCGACCAGTTCCCGATCATTGGCGATTGTGTCGGCCATAGTAGCGATGCCGTTCCCGAAGAAACGCCCAAATTCTGCCGGCGTAATGTCGCGCACTGCCATTCCGCGCTGGTTCAGAATTGCCGTGTCAGCTGTCGATGCGGAATAGGCGTCGATTTCACCGTTCAGGAAAGCCGCTGTTGCCGGGCCACCGTCGCCGACAGTCAGGAAAGTGAAGTCTTCACCCTCTTTCATGCCTGCTCCGGTCATCACATTGCGTGCAAAGCCGACTTCCGCGCCATCAGCCGTACCTGTTCCGATAACTTTACCTCGAAGCTCTTCAACACTTTGGATGTCAGAGTCTTCTGGCACGGCGATGCCGAAGTTGCTGCGTGCCGCAACGTTGTAGATATGTACTGCGTCCACATCCCGCGATCGCGCTGCAATTAGGGGACCAGGTCCGGGGCGACCGAAATGCGCTTGCCCTGCAGACAAAGCTTGAAGCACGGCTCCCGAACCGTTGATCGCCTCGACGGTCACGTCCAAACCTTCGTCTGCGAAGTAACCTTCTCCAATGGCGACAAAAACAGGAAATGAGTTGATCGCCGATGGGCTCGGCTGCACAAAAGTGATCTTACGCAAGTCCTGCGCAAAACCTTTCGTTCCCATTGCTCCCGCTACCGGAACTGCCGAAAGCAAGGACGCTGTGAAAGTCCTTCTGTTCATCATTTTAGTCTTCCTCCCTTGCATGGTTGGCTTCCAGCAGCTTCAGAGATGCAGGAGCCACTTACACGGCGCGCACGGTATTCCTGAGCGTGCCAATTTCTGAAATTTCACAAACCACCGTGTCCCCATCTTTCAGGAACTGAGGCGGGTCCATTGCGTATCCGACGCCTGACGGCGTGCCGGTCGCAAGTACGTCCCCGGGTTCTAGGGTCAGGCCTTCTGATAGGGATGCGATCAGTGTCGGAATGTCGAAAATCATGTCCGACGTAGTTCCGTTTTGGCGCTGTTCGCCATTGACGGTTATTCCAATTGACAAAGACTGCGGATCGCTTACCGCATCAGCAGTCACTATCCAGGGACCCAATGGGCAAGACCCATCTAAACCTTTGCCTTTGAAATACTGCCCACCATGTCGGCGTTGGATGTCACGTGCGGTGATGTCGTTGAGGATCGTATAGCCGTATACGTGGTCGTATGCGTCAGCCTTGGCTATGTTTCGTCCCGGTTTTCCAATCACAACTGCCAGTTCCACTTCGTAATCGATGGCTTGTGAGACCGATGGGAAAATCAGAATGTTTGCCTCTGGTGCCACAATCGAGGTTGGCGGTTTTGTGAAGAAAACCGGATGCTCTGTTACACCAATTTTTTGATTTTGTGCCCGTTCGCCCTCGGCAATGTGTTCAGCGTAATTGCGCCCTACACAAAACACGTTCTTGCTCGGACTGGGAATTGGCGCCAGAAACGGCGCGTCATCCCAAACCAGTGCGTCCTTTAGACTACCTGCTTCAGCCGATGAAACGAGGGATCTCAAAACTTCAAGTGTATCTTCTCCACCCGCGATTAATTGCTGCATTGAACCGGCGTTCAGCGTCTTGCCAATCATTTGCGCTGCGCGCAAAATGTCCAACTTGCTGCCATCTTCAAGTATTGCCACGCAAACGGCGTGACCCTCTACGGAAACAGTTGCTAACCGCACTCGGCACTCCTCCCTCGTGCTTATGTCAAGCCGTGGTCACGGAACCTGTCCTGCGACTCGTTTCTTGCTTTCCTCTTGCCCTTGAGTTTTTTCCGACTTGGCGTTTCAATCAATCAACCAATCACTAAATTGGGTGGAGATATGAGCGCACCAACCGAACTCGCGCACCGTGTACGCGATCTTATTAACAATGCGGGATACAGGCATAACGACAGGCTCCCACCTGAACGTGAGCTGTGTTCAAAACTTGGGACAACTCGCAATCAGTTGCGAAGAGCGTTGGCAGAGCTCGAGGCCCAGGGACTGATCTGGCGTCATGTGGGGCGGGGAACATTTGTTGGTTCCAGACCGGTTCTCAACCTCACCGACGTAACTTATTTGGGCAATCAAATTAAACCTGAACAGGTTGTGTCGGTGCGATTTACGATCGAACCGCAGCTTAGCCGGCTGGCGGCACTCCATTCCACTCGTTCCGACCGTGAGCAAATGAGGCTTTGCGCTGACAAATGTCGCACGGCGGAAGATTGGCGCACCTACGAAGCGTGGGACAACAATTTGCACTACGCCATAGCCCGCTCTACTCGAAACCAACTATTTCTGTACTTTTTCGAAACATTGAATTCGGTTCGTAGGTCGATTGTTTGGGGGCAACCACGCGAAACCCTGAAGCCCGCTGAAAATTACTCCAGTTTTCGGGAGCATGATGCGATCGTATCCGCCATTGCGAAGGGCGACGCTGAACTTGCCGCCAATGCCATGGTGGATCACCTGAAATCCGTTTATTCGCGCGTACTACCCAAAAGCATGCAATCTGACGGCTGATGTAGAATAAGTGCCCAACCAATTCTAGAAATGGTCGGGCTGCAACGAGGTTGGAGCTCTTGCATACTCACCCCAATTTTGGCGATGACTTCATAAGCAGCCGCGTCTGATCGTATCTGGCGTGGCATCGATCGGAAGGTCTCTGGCCGTTTGGAAATCCGATCATTGGAAATTTTACGCTGAGGAGGAAAGCGATGTCCGGTCATGTCATTCCCGCGCCGCAGGTGCATACTATACCCGTAGCGGGGGGCGGCACATTCCCAGTGCGTCGCGTTTATTGCATCGGCCGAAACTACGCCGCACATGCTATTGAAATGGGTCATGACCCTAACCGGGAACCTCCGTTTTTCTTTCAAAAAAACCCTAACAATCTGGATTCCTCAGGTGAATTCCCGTACCCACCGCACAGTTCCGACGTGCACCACGAAGCAGAGATGCTCATTGCGCTCAAGTCCGGCGGTACGAATATCTCGGTGGACGATGCCTTGGATCATGTCTTTGGATACGGTCTCTCGCTTGATATGACCCGACGCGACCTGCAGGGGCAGATGAAAAAAATGGGCCGTCCGTGGGAAATTGGAAAAGCGTTTGAACGCTCTGCGCCGTGCGGACCTATTCACAAGGCATCAGAAGTTGGGCATCTCGACCATGGTCCAATTACTTTGACGGTGAATGGTGAAGTTCGGCAAGAGGGTGATTTGAACCAGATGATCTGGAAGGTCCCAGAGATGATCTCCTACCTGAGCGACTACTTTGAGCTCGCTGCCGGAGACGTCATCCTTTCTGGAACACCTTCTGGCGTTGGCCCTGTGAGCCGTGGCGATGTTATGGTTCTGGCCGTCGACAAACTGGGTAGCATAACGGTCAACGTAACTTAGCAAGTACTACAACAAACCCTCTCCGCGAATTAGGCCAATGTTTTTGTGAACGGATCTCGGATGCCCCACCTAGTCGCTGAATTGATTGCTCCCCATTCCGGCACTGCAAATGCTATCGGTGCTCCTGGCCGGTCTTGGTTGAATTACCATGGGCTCCGCGAGCTTTGCGCAAAGGTCAAAGCGGATCTATATCAGATCGGAGTAGGTCGTAGAGATCGAGTTGCGATCGTTTTGCCCAACGGTCCAGAGATGGCGACGGCTTTCATATCCGTTGCCCAAGTGGCTACGACGGCACCTCTGAACCCTGCCTACACTTATGAAGAGTACGTATTTTACCTCAAGGACCTGCGGGCTAAGGCACTTCTTGTAAGTGAAAACGAAGACGGACCTGCAGTAAAAGCGGCAACCGATCTCGGCATCGCTATATTGCGGGCGTCTTCCGATAGCTTCCCAGAGGCCGGCCAGTTTTCGATTTTGTCCCGCGACCCAATTGGAGTCGCTGATACCTCTGCGCCGCGTGAAGATGATGTCGCCCTGATACTCCACACTTCGGGAACGACGTCGCGCCCAAAGATCGTCCCTCTGACGCAGGCAAATATCTACGCATCTGCGAGAAATGTGGCTTCGTCTTTGAAACTGACAATCGATGATCGTTGTCTAAGCATCATGCCGCTGTTCCATATCCATGGGCTGATCGCAGCAGTCGCGGCTTCTTTAGGCGCCGGATCGCAAATTAGCTGCGCCCCTGGGTTCAACGCTCTAAGCTTTTTTTCGCAGGTCGCTGAAGTTGATCCGACTTGGTATACGGCAGTTCCGACGATGCACCAAGCTATTCTGACCCGAGCTGCACGAAACCAATCAATCATTGATCAATCGCAGTTACGCTTTCTTCGATCTTCCTCTGCTTCGTTGCCCGCACCAGTTATGGAAGAGTTGGTTGCAACATTTAGTGCGCCCGTCATCGAAGCCTACGGCATGACAGAGGCCGCGCACCAAATGTGTTGCAACCCGCTTCCTCCGCAAAAGCAAAAGCCCGGATCTGTTGGAATAGCTGCAGGACCCGAAGTCAGGATTGCACACGAAACGGAAGATGTGTTGATCGCTTCGCGGGATGTCGGAGAAATCGTTATCAGCGGTCCAAACGTGACACCGGGATACGAAAGCAACCCGCAGGCAAATGCAGACAATTTCTTTGAAGCGGATGGAAAGCTTTGGTTTCGTACCGGTGATCAAGGGTCGTTCGACGAAGAGAATTACCTGCGGCTGACCGGACGCCTTAAAGAGCTGATAAATCGCGGTGGAGAAAAAATCAGCCCGCTCGAAGTCGATGCCGTGCTTCTGAGCCACCCGGACGTTGCTCAGGCAGTTTGTTTTGCTGTCCCACACGAAAAACTGGGCGAGGATATCGCGGCGGCGGTGGTACTGTCCGAGGGCGCGGCGATCGCGGGTACAGAGGTCCGGGATTTTGTCGGCGAACGGCTCGCAAAATTCAAGGTGCCGACATCAGTGGTCATTCTCGAAGAGATTCCAAAAGGCGCGACTGGTAAGATACAACGGATTGGGCTGGCCGCTAAACTGGGGCTGACAAGGGCTTAGACACATGAAAGTTTGCATCTTTGGTGCCGGAGCTATCGGAGGTTACGTTGCCGCGAAGCTTGCGCAGACTGACGTCGACGTCAGTGTCATTGCGCGTGGCGCCCATCTGACTGCAATGCAGGAAAATGGGCTGACTCTCCTTGAGGGTGGGCGGGACCCGATCAACGTGCGGGTACGCGCCTCCGGCAATGCCGCCGATCTTGGCCCACAAGATTATGTCTTCATCACGCTAAAAGCGCACTCTGTTCCAGCGGTTGTAGATACAATGCAGCCCCTGATTGGATCCGCGACAACACTAGTAAGTGGTGTGAACGGGGTGCCTTGGTGGTACTTCCACAAACTGGAAGGTCCCTACGAAGGGAAGAGGTTGCGGTCTGTGGACCCGGGTAACTTGCAATGGAATGGTTTCGGGCCAGATCGGGTTCTAGGATGTGTCGTCTACCCAGCCGCAGAAGTCGCTACTCCGGGAACTATCAATCATGTCGAAGGCAATCGTTTTTCTTTGGGCGAGCCTGATGGTTCCAAATCAGACCGCGCTGCCAAGTTTTCGGCGGCACTATCCGCTGCTGGGTTACGTGCGCCCGTGAGACCAAGAATTAGGGACGAAATTTGGCTAAAGCTATGGGGCAATCTGTCGTTCAACCCGATTTCCGCTCTTACCCACTCAACACTTGATGTATTGTGTACTGATCCAGGTACACGGTCTGTGGCGCGCGGAATGATGCTTGAGGCTCAGGAAATCGCCGAGAAACTTGGGATCAGGTTTCCGGTAGATGTTGAAAAACGTATTGACGGCGGGGCGGCAGTTGGCGCCCACAAGACCTCTATGTGGCAGGACTTGGAGTTGAGCCGACCAATGGAAATTGATGCACTGGTCACTTCGGTGCAGGAATTGGGACAACTGATCGGGATCGCAACACCTACAATCGACACTGTTGCATCACTGATAAAACTGCGGGCAAAAGTCGAGGGTCTTTATTAAGCTTCTGCCAGCGATCATCTGGCCTTGTCAGAAGAACTTTGGTTGAGCAGGGCAGGGGGTGTCCGTCATCGAATGATTTGGAACACGAGCGTTTGATTGGTTTTGGTGGATCAGGCTCGCTGTAGTTTCTATCTACGCCGCGTTCTGATGATGCAGCAAGCGGCGTTTCTGGATTGTCTGGTGTTTGATTTCCTTTCTTCGTCTGAGGATTGTTTCGGCTCGACCGAAATAGACATCGGCGGGTGTCAGATTGCTGATGCTCTCGTGGTATCGGTTGTGGTTGTAGTGATCGATGAAGTTGCCGATGGCATGTTCGAGCGCTCCTGGCGGATAGTAGTTTTCCAGCAGGACACGGGGTCTTGTCAGAAGAACTTTGCTTGAGGCGGGCAGGGTGGTTGCGTAGCTTTTGCCCATGACCAGACCCACGTCTTTCAAATACTTTAAAACCAGTCCCGAGATCATCCGCTTGGCGGTTATGCTGTACATCCGTTTCCCGCTCTCGCTTCGGAATGTCGAAGATCTGTTGCACGAGCGAGGCATCGACGTGAGCCACGAAACTGTCCGATATTGGTGGAACAGGTTCGGGCCGGTGTTTGCTGCGGAGATCCGAAGAAAGCGTGTGCAGCAACTGCGCGCCTTCTCCAAATGGAAGTGGCACGTTGACGAGGTTTTCGTGAAGGTGAATGGCAAGCGGCATTATCTTTGGCGGGCTGTTGATCACGAAGGTGAGGTGTTAGAAGCCGTTGTCACCAAACGCCGAAACAAAGCTGCAGCACTGAAATTCCTCAAGAAATTGATGAAGCGACACGGTTGCGCCGAAGAGATCGTCACAGATCGCTTCGCTTCCTACACGCCAGCGCTCAGAGAAATGGGCGCACTCGATAAACAACAGACGGGCAGGTGGCTCAACAACCGCGTGGAGAATTCGCACCTGCCGTTTCGACGACGCGAACGCGCGATGCAGCGTTTCAGGCGCATGCGAAGTTTGCAGAAATTCGCCTCCGTCCACTCCTCTGTCTTCAACCACTTCAACCAGGAAAGATCGTTCACCAGCCGGTACACCTTCAAGTTGAAACGCACCGCCGCTCTTGCCGATTGGCGCGAACTCGGTGCGGCTTAAAGGGCAGCACTACTGGCCTAGCTGAAACTGGTTCGAATTTGCCTGACAGCACCCAATATTATGATGGAGAACAACTGCAGATCACGGTGCATCTGATCGATGGCGAAACCAGAGAAGCAGGCAGAGTAAGTCGCCCTGTCTGTTTCACAGGTTTGTTTCCAAAAGCAGCCGCCTCCGCGCGCCGGGGTTATCGGGAAGTAATAACGCCAAATTTGCTGCGAAACGGCCCGTATAGGGACCACTAAACAAAACCCGCTGGTCTTGAAACGGCGCAAGGTTCAGGTTTCTTGCAAAACTGTGTCCTAATCCGGCGATCCGATAACCGGGAGCCGCACTGGTTGGTTCCAACCAGCCTTCGACGGACAGTGATTTGAGCGGCTCCGCAGCGCCGGTAAAGCGGTCAAATTCAATTTTCTGCACGTCCATCGCGCCCTTCGTCGTGTCAAAGCGTCCAAGAACCGTCGCAAACCGCCCGCTTTGCCCCAGTGTGGTTGCCCCGCTGGAAAGCTGCACACCCGAGACATAGCCACGACCTACCGTTCCCGCCACCAAATCCAATGGGCCCGGAGCCTTAGAAATGCGACTGGCAACAACTGTATCCCCGCGCCACAAACCAGAAACAGCCACTCGGTCTCCAATGCTAAACCCCGTGATCCGCGTTTCTAAGAAAACAGCGACACCGTTGACCGTTAGCGTGCCCTCGCTGGTGTCAAGCGCGGTCACCACCCCGACAAGCGGGTAAGTCAGCTCTACCCGCCGCGCGATCACCGTGCCCGAGGCGAAACGCTCGGCCTCGACTGTCAGGCTGTCCCCCGCACGTAACTGATCAACGGGCAAAGGTCCAAATCGCGTCTCGACGCGGGTCTGTTCGTCTGTTTGAACGGTCTGACCGGCTAGGATCAAACTTCCAAAATCCACCAGAACACCAACAATCCCAGTGCCCCCAAGACCACCTTCGACATCGCGTTTTGTCGACTGCGTCCACCCCGCGCCCGGCAACAGAGTTGCACACAACCCGGAAGACATGAATGTTCTGCGATTGGGGCGACAACTGGTCATCGTAGTAAACTCACTCTTCTTCGTCTTCTCGATAAAAATAGATACCAAATCGAAAACGGTGTGTGGCCGACTTTTCTTCGTGGTCGACCTGTTGATATGAGGCGGCCTCTTGCGCCACTTTGCGCAGCGCCTCTGCACCGGTCTTGCGGGCCTCAGCCTCAAGCGCGTCCAATGATGTTTCTGCAAGGCAGTTGAAGAATGCGGCCCTTTCAAAATGAGGCGGGGTCTCAGCCAAAAGGTTGTCGACAGCTGCCTCCATGTGGTCACCAAGGTTACGGGCAAAAAAATCGAGCTTCTGATCCAGATCTTCGGGGCCGAAAACGGCCTTGGGATCAAGCGTAAGCAAAGCGTCGTCATCGGTTACAAGACCCTGACGCTGAAGTTCGTCTAGAATAGTTCTGGGGCGAATGTCGCGGTTGGTTTGGGCCGCCAGCTGATCAAACTCGGCCCGCGTCATCGGCCTTGGATGGCCCGATTCATTCGTGAGTTTCGGATCGGTTATCCAGCGTCCAACAACAGTCGCGAGTGTAGAAACGCGCCGCTGAACCGGTTTGATGTCGGACGTATCATGGGCCCGCATCGCCTTGACGTCGCGACGATGAACACCCGTCATGACGCTGACCCGACTGTCCGTTGCCTCGGGGCCGAGTTCTTCTATCGCAGTGTCTACATAGCTTTGTTTTACAAAGCGATAGAGCTGTGGCGCGGTCATCCCCTGCGCAATCAGCGCACGCGTCAAAGGGCGCAATAGCGCCTTGATCGCATGTTCGAACAGAACCGACTTGGTAAGAGAATGCTTGCCGCTCATGATGAAACACTATGGCTTCGTGTGAAAAAATTCCACGCCTCCCCTTGTCATTTTTCAGCATCGCGACATTTCGTCCGTCAACTGTGTGAAAATTACACACGCAATTTGGACACATCCGGAGGAACACGTGATGGCGACTTACAAATTTACCGCTTTTGAGAATGCAGACCTTTTTGGGTCAGGACGCATCGAACTGAACGCGGAATTCACGTTGCCACTCAGCCCGACGGTGGAAGTTTCTGTCTCGGACAATGACGAGAACCTTTCAGGCGATGCGAGGTTCAATGAATTCGGGGATGACTTGTCTGGGCAAACCGCAACACTGACCAGGGCCGATAGCGACGAGACCGTCGGCTACTACGGCCGGATCTACGCCGAGAACGTGTGGGAGCTTTCGGGCGACGATGGTGAGATCTACAAGCTGGTGGAAGTCGAACAACCCGGATTTTTACCTGACAATTTCACCTTTCTCGGCAATGTTCCTCCTGCGGGCACATCTTTGACAGTTGTGAGCGCGTCGAACGTTAAAGGGGCCGGTTTGGCGTATGACGATCTTGGAGCAGGCGATATTCCCCCCAACATCGTTGACATAGCGGCCGGTTCGGATGACTTCAACATCCTTGTGATGGCCCTGCAAACAGCTGGTCTGGACGGCCTTGTGCGGGATGCCGACGACATCACCG